>CAZIUY010000048.1:0-5690 GCA_964542625.1 uncultured Muribaculaceae bacterium
TTAATTAACCCATTTTCTAATTCTTCCATAGCACGTCCAATATTCTTAGAACTCTTGTAATCTTTATCGGGCATTTGATAATTTTCATATTCTTGCATCTGTTTAGCACGCGTTGCTACTATATGCACTAATTCATACTTAGAATTGACGATATTTAATAACTTATCGATAGATGGATATATCATTTTAATCACTCTTCCTTATATTCTTATAATACTAAAGGTTTTCTTTTATTTCAACAAAACTATAATTTTTTGACATTAATTTTACGAATTAATCTATTTCACTTAAATTTCACCTACCTTTAACAAAAAATATATAGTTTGATACTATCATTTTATCGTGACTTGTAGTATAATTTTAATATAGGTGATACCATGCAGAAGACATTTAAGACAATCGATGAGCAAATCAAAATTCTACAAGATAAGGGTTTAATAATAGATGATGTTGATGGTACTAAGGAAATACTCTTAAGAGAAAATTATTTCTTCTTAAATGGTTATAGGCATCCCTTTTTGGACGGTATCAAAGGTAAGCAGTTTAAAAAAGGTACAAGTTTCGATGAGTTATATGCTATGTTTAATTTCGATAGAAATTTAAGAAATATTATTTTTAAATATTTACTTATCATCGAAAATAATATGAAAAGTATATTCTCTTATCAACTATCGAAGAATTATGGTTTTAAAGAAAAAGACTACTTAAAACCCTCTAACTTTAATACCGCCCCAGAAAAATCTAGACAAGTAAATGACCTCTTAAAGAAGATTAAGAGACAAATTCGTGTCAATGGAGGACAACATTCTGCGACCACCCATTATATTTATAACTATGGTTATATTCCCTTGTGGATAGTCGTAAAAGTATTATCTTTTGGTATAGTCTGTGAATTATATTCTATCATGAAGCCACATGATCAAGAAGAAATAGCAAGTATCTATAATATGCAAGTAGAAGAACTATTGAGTTTCTTACCAATACTAGCAAACTATCGTAATCTATGTGCTCATGAAGATATTCTATATGATAATAGGACTGCTTCGATGATAGAAAATAATCGTTATCACTCACTACTGAATCTTCCTATGTTAGATGGAAAATATACTTGTGGTAAGAATGATTTATTTGCACTGATAATTATCATGAAATACTTGTTAAGAAAATCAGAATTTAGTCTATTGATAAGAGAAATAGACCATGCAAAATGTGCTTTAGCGGGACGCTTGCATACGATCGATATTGAAGAAATAATGATATATATGGGATTCCCAAGAAATTATACAAAGTTAAGTAATATATAGAAAGGATAATTAGTATGGATAATAATGGAAAAGAAATAGAATCAGAGGTTAAAGAAATAATAAAACCACAAAAAATAAAAAAAGATAAAAGTCATAAGAGTGGTGGTACGACAGTTTTAATTGCAATTATAGCACTGATATTAGGAGCATTAGGGATGTACTTGTTAATCTATTATGTCATACCGATAGATAATAGTAGTACGATTATCAACAAGAGTGAAAAAGAAGTAACCGTAGTTGATACTGGTATCGCGGATGCCGTCGAAAAACTATATGATGCCGTCGTCGTCGTCGAGGTGTATCAAAATAATACCCTAACGGCAAGTGGAACTGGTTTTGTGTATAAGGTAGAAGGTAAGAAAGCTTATATTCTAACTAATAACCACGTCATCGATTATACTGGTAAAGTAACAGTCAAAGTAATATTTACTGATGGTAGAGAATTAGAAGTCGAAGTCGAAGGGTCAGATCAATACTCAGACTTAGCAGTTTTGAGCCTATCAAAAGATGATATCATATCCGTCGCCGAAATAGGTTCTAGTGAATCTGGTCGCTTAGGAGATACAGTATTTACGATTGGTGCACCACTAGATACAGAGTACTATTGGACTGTAACTAGAGGAGTATTAAGTGGAAAAGATAGAATGGTCGAAGTAAGTTTAGATAACTCTAATACTAGTGACTATGTCATGAAAGTTTTACAAACAGATGCTTCTATAAACTCAGGTAACAGTGGTGGCCCACTTGCTAACTCTAATGGACAAGTAATCGGTATAACTAATATGAAATTAGTTTCTAGTGGAGTCGAAGGAATCGGATTTGCTATTCCTATCGAAGATGCCGTCGAATTTGCCGATACGATCATTAAGGGAGAAACGATTACTAGACCTCTACTAGGAGTCAGTATGATTAACTTAAGTGAAAGATATCAATTATATCAACAAGGAATAACTTTAAATACTGAGCTGACAGATGGTGTCGTCGTTGCTCAGGTTCAAGATGGTAGTCCAGCTTCATCCGCAGGTCTAAAAAGAGGAGATATAATCATCAAGATGGACGACGAAGAAATCAAAAATGTAGCAACTTTGAGATATAACTTATATAAACATTCTGTAGGAGATACCGTTACACTCGTGGTAGAACGTAGTGGTAAACAAGAAACTCTCCAAGTAAAATTAAGTGTTGCAAATGAATAATTGCAACACTTTTTAAGTATAAATATTTATGATACTTTCTTATCTTTCTTTTTATGTTCGAATAATATATCTGTCTTAAGTACGACGAATATGAGAATAACTGCTAGTATGATATAAAGATAAGTCGCTATCTTATTATCACCTAATGTCGTCAATATAGAAATCGCTGCAAAAGCTATATCTATTACATAAATTATCAAGACTGTCGTCCTTACAGAAAAACGCATCTTTAATAATTGATGATGAAAATGTTCTTTATCAGGTGTTCCTATAGATTCTCCCTTTAAGGCACGTCTTAAGACTGCAAATAGAGTATCAAATATAGGAATAGCAAGAATGACAATAGGTACTACCAAACTATTGAAAGTAACATTCTTAAATCCTAAAAGAGCAATTATAGCGATGATAAATCCCAAAAATTGACTTCCAGTATCACCCATAAATATTTTAGCAGGTGGGAAATTGAATACTAAGAATCCTAAAGTAGCCCCAGCCATAATGATACTTAAAACGATATCTAATCCACCAATTCTATTAGTAATAATAGCAATGATAGCAATAGTAATATAATATATAGCAGATATACCCGATGCTAACCCATCTAAGCCATCGATTAAATTTATAGCATTTATACACGATACGATAAAAAGAATCGTCAAATATGGAGCAAGAGCACCAAAATTGATATAGTAATTAAAAAGATAAACTTCTTTTAAAGTAATGTTCCCATAATAGACGATTACACACGAGGCAATAATTTGACCGATTAGTTTATATCTCGCTTTAAGTGGATTAATATCATCGACTATTCCAAACAAGATGATGATAAAACTAGCAATTATGATAGATAACATTTGTGTAGTAAGTTCACCAAAGAACATATAACACGCTAAGAAAGATAAGTATATTGCTAATCCACCTAAGCGAGGCATAGGAACTTTATGGACTTTCCTTTCATTAGGTATATCGACAGCATTTATATGAATTGCAACTTTCTTGCAAACTGGTACGAGTATTAAACTAACTAAAAAACTAGTAATAGCCATTATTAGTACACTGTGTCCATTTACTTCTAGAGACATACTACCCCTCCTAATTAGTATTATTTTATCATGTATATATTAAAATGTAAATTAATGAGAATACGTAATTTTTAAGGAAAATGGCTCATAATAAAACTGGTGAGCCTCATGAATATAAACGTCCAATATTTAAAGAATACTTTTTCTAAAAATACAGACTTTATTATAAGAGAATTAAATATCGGAAAAAAAGAAAAACTATATATCGTCTTCTTCGAGAGTTTGACAGACTCAGTCAATATCTTTAACTTTATTATAAGACCTATCGAAAATTATTTAAGTATTCATAATAAAATCAAGAATATAAAACAAACTCTCTCATGTCCAAAACTAGAAAGTATCGAAAATATAGAACGCATCTTTTACTATTTAGAAAATGGTTTTGTCGGTGTCTTATATAAAGATGAAATATATGTCTTAGAAATAAAAGCATCACTCGATCGAGGCATCGAAGCAAGCGATACAGAACCCAATATGTATGGACCAAAAGATGCTTTTTGTGAAAACTATCAAAAGAACATAGGACTAATTAAAAGAAGAATCAAAACGACATCTTTAAAGATAGAAAGTATCGATAGAGGTACTTATACTAAAAATAAACTATCTATCATATATATAAGCGACTTAGTAACTGAAGATAAAGTAAATGCATTAAAAGAAAAACTAAATAAAAATATAAAGTCCGATATATTAGATACATATAAATTAGTGGGGGAACTAAGTGGAATAATACCGACAGTATTAAAGACAGAAAAACCAGTAATTGCATCTAAATATATTATGGAAGGTCATATCATCATCATATTGGATAATAGTCCTTTTGCTATCGTAACAGATGCTACCCTTAATGAGATAGTAAATCCCTTTGTAACTAGTAAATTTGCAAGAGTACTAAGATATATTTGTTTATTACTAAATGTTTTAACCCCTGCACTATATATTTCTTTAATAAACTTTAACCAAGAGTCGATTCCGACATCTCTTTTAATAAGTTTTAGTACTCAAAGGTCGGGTGTACCTTTCCCAGCAGTAGTAGAGGCCCTCATCATGCTCATGGTCTGTGAAATCTTAAGAGAAGCAGATATAAGATTCCCCAACAATTATGGTAGTAGTGCTTCCATTTTAGGTGCTCTCGTACTAGGGGATGCCGCTGTTAGTGCTGGTATAGTAAGTCCCATCATGATTATCGTCGTTGCTATATCTTTTATCTCAGGTTTAATTTTTACTGACGTTAAATTTGTCAATCTCTTAAGAATACTACGTTTTTCCTTTCTATTTGTCGCAAGCTTCTTAGGATTATATGGTCTATCTATCGCTATGAGTGTTGCCCTAGCTATATTAAGTGATGCCGTGATGAGTGATGGTGTTTACTTATGAAGAAGGTACTAATTTTATTAATAGTATTCTTTCTTACTGGTTGTTATGATTATGTCGAATTAGATGAAATAAGAATCGTTTCGAGTATCATAATCGACTACCAAGATGGAGAATACATCACTTACTTAGAAGTACTAAATACTAGTGAATCTGCTAAAGTTGGTTCTTACTTTATAAAGGGTAGTGGTAATAATCTAGCAAGTGCTCTAAACAATACGAAAGAACAAGCTAGCTTCGAAGCATATTTTAGTCACATGAATGCTGTCATCATGAGTGAAGACTTCATCGAAAATAACTTAGAAGAAATATATGATTTATTCTCGAGGAACATAGAATTTAAAAAAGATTTTTATTTATTTATAACAGATGATATCGATAGTATTTTATCATTCGAGGTAGAACCTAATGAATCACTAGGTAATAGTGTTAAAAAGATTGCTACTAAATTAATGTCTAGTAGTGGTAGATATAGAACTAGTCAATTTAGAGAAGTCATAAATAGTTATTTAAGAAATAAATGTTTTTTATTAGGAAGTATAAATATTAAAGAAAATAATATTACTTTAAATACGAGCTATCTCTTTAAAGATAATATTAAACAAGAAGAAGTATCAGAAGAAATTGCTCTCATATCTAATATGATAAATAAAAAGAATAATTACTTTCAAATAAGTGATAATAATACTTATGGGATTCATGATTATAAACTGAAGATGAGTATTAAAAAGAGT
>CAZIUY010000049.1:0-5613 GCA_964542625.1 uncultured Muribaculaceae bacterium
TAGAAGGAGAATATTATGATAAATGAATTAAAGATTAAGAAATGTCCTAAGTGTGGGGCAATCGTCAAAGTAATAAAGACTTGTAAGTGTAGTGGATGTGGAATTACTTGCTGCCAAGAAGAAATGCTCGATGTAAAAGCAAATTCCATCGATGCTGCAAGAGAAAAACATATACCTACTTATATAGTTAGAAAAGACTATATAGAAGTTAGTGTCAACCATGTCATGGAAGAAGAACATTATATCGAGTGGATATGCTTAAAGAGCGATAATAGAGAAGAGTATGTGTATTTTAAACCGGGAGAAGTTGCAAAAGCAATATTTAAGAATCATCATAATGGTATACTATACTCATATTGTAATAAACATGGTCTATGGAGTGTCGAAATAAAATAAGTGTATTTTAGCACTCTACTATTGACATTGCTAATTTATTGTGGTATATATTATTTGTACTTGAGAGTGTAATCTTTAAATGATTATATCTCGGGGATGATAGAAAGAAGGAATCTTAATGATTAAACCACTTGGTGATAAAGTCGTGGTTAGAAGAGAAAAAGAGGAACAAAAGACATCGACAGGAATTATCCTAGGAGAAACTAGTAAAGAAAAGTCGAGAGTTGCAACAGTGGTGGCTCTAGGAACAGGCAGAATCCTAGATAATGGGAATACTGTACCTTTTAATGTCAAAGTTGGAGATAAGGTGTTCTTAAGTAGTTATACTTCAGATAACGAAATAACATATGAAGACGAAGATTTGACGATCGTCGAACAAAGTCAAATTTTAGCGGTAATTGAATAGGAGAGTGCAATATGGCTAAAGAAATTAAATTTGGAGAAGATGCTAGAAGCTCATTATTAAATGGGATTAATAAACTAGCAGATACCGTCAAGGTTACATTAGGGCCAAAAGGCAGAAATGTCGTTTTGGATAGAGGAACTACACCATTAATCACGAATGATGGAGTTACTATCGCTAAAGAAATTACTTTAGATGATAGTTTTGAAAATATGGGAGCATCCCTAGTTAAACAAGTTGCTATCAAGACAAATGATGTCGCTGGTGATGGTACGACGACAGCAACAGTACTTGCTCAATCTATGGTCAAAGAAGGTGTTAAAAACATCGCCGCTGGAGCAGATCCAATGGCTATTAAAAGGGGTATGGATAAGGCTCTAGATTCTGCAATAAGTGAAATTAAAAAGATAAGTTCTACTGTCGAAGGTAAAGAAGATATTACGAGAGTTGCATCTATTTCTGCTAATAATGAAGAAATAGGAGAGTTAATCGCCGATGCTATGGAAAAGGTTTCTACTGATGGTGTCATTACACTAGAAGAATCTAGGACATCTAATACCGAAATAGAAGTAGTAGAAGGAATGCAATTCAATAAGGGTGTCGTATCACCATATATGATTAAAGATAAAGAAAAACAAGAAACTATTGTCGATAATCCTTATATTTTGATTACTGATAAGAAGATTTCTAATTTTAAAGAAATATTACCGATAGTCGAAGAAACTATGCAAGAAAATAAGAAGTTATTTATCATTTGTGATGATATCGAAGGAGAAGCATTATCGACACTAGTCATAAATAATGTCGGTGGTATACTAGATATAACCGCTGTCAAAGCACCAGAAACTGGTGAATATAGGTCATCTATCCTAGAAGATATAGCTATTCTTACTGATGGTAAAGTTATTAAAAATGACTTACAAGAAGAACTTAAAGATGTAACTATGGATATGCTAGGTAGAGCTAAACAAATTAAGATAAATAAAGATTCGACGATAATAGTCGATGGGCTCGGTAAAAAAGAAGAAATAAATGCTAGAATCGATGAGATAAAAAGACAAATTGCTTCTGATAATATCAGTAATAATATGAAAGAGCAATTACAAGAACGACTTGCTAAATTAGCAGGTGGAGTTGCGGTCATTAAAGTTGGAGCAACGACAGAAATCGAAATGAAAGAAAAGAAACTAAGAATCGAAGATGCTCTTGCCGCTACTAAGGCTGCTGTCGAAGAAGGTATAGTCGCTGGTGGTGGTACAGCATATGTCGATATTATTCCGAATGTAGAGCGTGTCGTTTCTAAGCTCGATAATAATGAAATGATCGGTGGTAATATCGTCCTTAAAGCATTGGAGACACCTCTTAGACAGATTGCTCTAAATGCTGGAGACGAACCTTCTATAATATTCAATAAAGTAGCGTCTGCTAAACCAGGTATGGGATATAATGCTTCTACTGGTGAGTTAGTCGATATGAAAGGTTTAGGTATAGTAGACCCAGCTAAAGTGACGAGAACGGCACTAGAAAATGCTGTATCAGTTTCTAAGATGATTTTAACGACAGAAAGTATCGTCTCTGATAAAGAAGAAGATTTAAAGGAAGAATAATTTAAACTTCTTTTTTTATGTATATAGAAAGTGTGATATAATACTAAGGAAGGTGATTTGTAAATGAAAATATTTAAAGAAATAATGAGTTATGTTATCATAATCTTAATAGTCGTTCTCATTAGGACATTCTTAGTTACGCCTATTAGAGTAAATGGCTCTAGTATGGAAGATACCCTACACGATGGATACTTCATGATATTAAATAAATATAATAAAAATTATGAAAGAAATGATATCGTCGTCATCCAAACTAAAGATACTAAAATAATCAAAAGAATCATCGGTTTACCTAGTGAAGATATCGAATATAAAGATAACGAATTATATATAAATGGAGAACTAGTAGAAAGTACTTATGGAAAAGGAATCACTAGTGACTTCGTCGACTACTGTACAGTAGATGAATATTTTGTATTAGGTGATAATAGAGAAGACTCTATTGACTCTAGGATACTAGGTTGTATAAATAAAGAAGATATTATTGGAAAAACTAGCTTTGTCATATATCCTTTTAGTAAGTGGGGAAGCATCGACTGAAATATTTACAGAAGTTTACAAGAATATTTTTAATTAAATTTTACAAACATCATCAAATATATTTATAATAATAGATGTGAAGTGAGGTTTTTCTATGAACAAAAGAATGAAGAAACTAAAGAAGAAAAAACCGATGAAACATAGATTCTTATTTAGAAGTATTAGTCTTCTAATGGTAGTACTTAGTATTTTATTAGTTGTAAAATTAATTACCATGAATATACTTAGTCTTAAATATATTAGTATTATTATTCTTATTATTGGATTTATAGAGACTAGTATCTTATTCATGTTAAATAAAAGATTTAAAGTGATAGTTAAAATACCTTTCTTGATATTATCTATAATCATATCTTTGGGGTGTATTTTTGGTCTTTATAATTTATTTGTAACTACTGATTTTGTTTCTAATATAGTAAGTGGAGTCGTCACTAAAGAGGAAACATTCGATGTCTATGTTCTTAGTGAAAGTAAGTATGAAAGTATAGATGACTTAGATAAGACTAAACTCGGTTATTTTGATAATTCTAGTGATACCATCGAAGAAGCATTAAGACTACTTAAAAAGAGTGTTACATTTGCAAGTGAAACAAGTTACGATGACTTATATACATTATTTAGTAGTGGTATCGATAAAAAGAGTGATGTCATATATTTAAGTTCTTCCTTAATAGAGTTAGTCGAAGATGAATATCCTGATGAATTTGCTCAATTTAAAAAAATTGGAGAAATCATCATCACTAAAGAAGAAAGTACTATATCTACTGATAAAGATATAACGAAAGAACCATTCTTAGTATATATTAGTGGTATAGATACATATGGTTCTATTAAGACAGTTTCGAGAAGTGATGTCAATATCTTAGTCGCTGTCAATCCCAATACAAATGAAGTATTACTCGTTAATACTCCACGAGATTATTATGTCAAATTACATTCTAAAAAGGCGATGGATAAACTAACTCATGCTGGTATATATGGCGTCGAAGAATCGATGAATACCCTAGAGGATCTTTATGTCAATGATATCGATTATTATATCAAAGTAAACTTTAGTTCTCTCATTAAGATAGTAGATGCTATTGGAGGAATTACTGTCGAATCTAAATATAGTTTTTCATATGATGGATATACTTTTAAAAAAGGAACGAATAAATTAAATGGAGCCGCGGCACTCGCATTCTCTAGATGCCGTAAAGAACTTCCTAATGGAGATGAATCGAGAGGGGAAAACCAGGAAGCGGTCATCGAAGCTATAATTGCTAAAGTTACGAACGTGAGTGTACTTAGTAAATATGCGACTATTCTAAAAACTTTAGAAGGATCATTTGTTACTAACATGAGTGAAGATGATATATATTCTTTCATCAAATTTCAATTAGATAATAATCCTAGTTGGACGATAGATAGTGCTAATGCAACAGGGACAGGTGCTTATAAGACGACTTATTCTGCCGGTAAGACAAACCTTTATGTCATGTTACCTGATGAAGAAAGTGTCTCTAATATAAAACATAAATTAAATGAAATATTAGCATCATAATATTAGTAATACACGATACTTTGTGATAAAATAGACAAATAAGAAAGAGGTGTTAAGTATGCAAGATATTAGAGTAGTATTCATGGGAACACCCACCTTTGCAGTCAATATTCTAGATTCTCTAGTTGACTTAGTAAATGTAGTACTCATCGTGAGTCAACCTGATAAAATAGTAGGGCGTCATAAGAACTTAGAAGCAACTCCTATAAAAAAGTATGGAGAAGAAAAAGGGATATGCGTCGTAACTCCAGAAAAAATTAGAAATGATTATGAAAAGATAATAAATGCTAATCCAGACCTCATCATCACTTGTGCTTATGGTCAAATTATACCTAAAGTAGTACTCGATTGTCCTAAATATGGCTGTATCAATGTCCATGCATCACTCTTACCAAAATATAGAGGAGGAGCTCCTATCGAAAGGGCTATCATGAATGGTGAAAAAGAAACGGGTATTACTATCATGTATATGGATGAAGGTATGGATAGTGGTGATATCATAAAGACGAGTACGATTAAAATAGAAGAAGATGATACTTACGACTCTTTAAGTGAAAAACTATCTAATTTAGGTCGTAAAGTCTTGATAGATACACTTCCTAGTATTATAGATAAGACGTGCTTAAGAACAAAACAAGATACTAGTCAAGTAACTTATGCTCCTATCATCAAAAAAGAAGATGAACTAATCGATTTTAATCGTACGACAGAACAAGTTTATGATCAAATAAGAGCATTAAATTCTAAACCAGGTGGATACTTTCTATTAGGAGAAAAACGTATAAAAGTATATGGTGCTAGAAAGAATTATGTTCTAGGAAATCCATCGAAGATAAATAATATATATGAAGATGGTTTTTCGATAGGAACTAGCGATGGAGAAATCATCATAACGGTGTTACAATTAGAGGGTAAGAAAAAGATGAGTACTAAAGACTTTTTAAACGGAATAGATAAGACTTCCCTTAAGGAGTGTAAGATAAATGAAAGAGTGGATTAAAAACTTATATAATAAAGAACAAGGTAAGACCATACTTAAACTTTCTTTATATATGATTTTCTTTATCATAGTCTTTTTACTTATTGTAGTCGTAAGTAGAACTAGTAATTTAAGTATAAATAAT
>CAZIUY010000050.1:0-5604 GCA_964542625.1 uncultured Muribaculaceae bacterium
TAATAAAACTGACTTTTAAATCGAATCGACGTTAACTTTAACTCTATTCATATGCTCTTTATAAGCACAAGCGTTTACTAAAGTACGAATTGCCTTGATGGTAGACCCACCCTTACCGATTACTAATGGCATATCATCTTCACTTACGATAACTTCTAAAATCGTATTTCCATCGTCATCTAGAAAATCTTGAATCTTGACGATATCAGTATTTTTCGTAAGACCTAAAATTAACTGTAAAGTAAAATCTTTTAATCTTTCCATAAGTTACTTTCTTTCTTTACCAGACTTAAATTTTGCCCAAGTCCCAGTCTCTGATAGGATGTTTCTTACTGTATCAGTAGGAATTGCACCATTATTTAACCATTTAAGTGCTTTTTCTTCATCGACTTTTATTTGATCCTTATCTGTAATAGGATTGTATGTTCCAATCGTTTCGATGAATTTACCATCTCTAGGACTCCTCGAATCTGCGGCTACTATACGATAAAATGGTCTAGATTTAGAACCCATTCTCTTTAAACGTAATTTAACTGCCATGTATTATCCCTCCGTTTTCTATAGATGATATTATCATAAAACAAGAATTTAGTCAACCTAAAATGGTTGACTACTCTAAATTTTTGAAATCAAATTCTTTTGTCTTATCGATATTATCAACTTCACCTTTATATTCAAATTCTTTTAAAATACTAGAATCGAACCTTTGTGTCTTATCGTCTTCATATGTATCATGTTTCTCGTTTGCTACACCCTCTTCTTCTGTCTCATAGAGAGTTTCGGTCGTTTTTGCATGACTAGGAATATAATCATCTTCTATAGTATCTTCATCATCCTCCATAAGACGACTCTTCAGTGACTTTTTATCGTGATTACCCTTATCATTCTTTTTCTTCTTAAATAGAACGACGATGACACCGATTAAAATGGCTATGATAACTAATACTATTAAGATAATGAGCCACAGGCGAGAAGATTTTTCTTCTTCTACTTCATCTAAACTTTCCAAATCATATATAGATTCTTCTTCTTCTTTGATGACAGTTATTTCGTATATTTCTTCCGTTTCTAAATCAGATGAAACGACTTTGATAGTAACGAGGTTTTCTCCATAAGAGAAGTCTTCATTCCCATCTATCGTAACTGTCGCAAGAGGATCTGCAAGTTCGTATTTAAAATCGATTTTCGATATGGTATCATCTACAATGATAGTATATTTATTATTCTTAGAATCGAACTCTGGTGACAAAGCAATACCTATATTATTGAGTTCTAGACTCTTTAAATAAGCACTCGGTTCAGTTATTTCACCACGTATTACTTTGATGACATAAGTCTTTTTAGTAGTTTTATCTTGTGCAGTTACTTCTATTTCATAAGTATTTTCCCCAACAGCAAGAGATTTTGTCCCCGTACCTGTTATTGTAGCATCCGCAGTAGCCGTTGCTGAAATACGAATAGAATTAATCGTATCTTTTACTTGGACAATATATTCTGTCGTGTCTTTATCGAACTCAGGGGAAAGTGTCCCTTGACTGACAGTTAAATTAGATAAAGTAGCATCAGATGAAGCAAGTTTAATAGTTCCTGCTTGTACTTTTATATTAGAATTATCTACTTGATAAGTAGTTCCATCGCTCTTAGTAAATACTACATTAGTAGGAAGTATTTGAAAGTCTCCACTTAAATCTTTAGTCGTCGAATAAGAGATATTACCGACCTTCATCGCAGTTAAGCCATTATTACCACTTGCCTTGATGGTATAAGTAGAACCCTCTTGACCGAACTGGAGCCCTGTTCCAGAAAACGAAAATCCTCCTATTTCAGCATAACTAGTACCCGATATAGATAACTGAAAAGATACTTCATTATAGTCACTTAAATCATCATCTTTTAATTCGAGAGCAACTAATTTATTATTTGCTCCAGCAGTCGTAGTATCACTACCGACTACTAAAGTAGCAGCCTCTACATTATTAAATAACATAATTGTACTAAGAAATGTACAAATTAGAAGTATATTTTTTCTCTTCATCTGATAATTCTCCTCTTTAAATCATTTTTAATAAAATTTCATTCATAACATATATATATTTTGGGTTGATGAAAATATAACCATTTTTATAGATTAATTCCTTACTTTTTATTAATGGTTTTACGGGAAACACTTCTTGAATATTGACATTATATTTATCAAAAAATTCGCGAATGTTTATTCCCTGCATGAGTCTCATACCTAACATGACTTCATTTTCCATCATTTCGTCTTTGCTTACTAAGTGCTCGTTTAATCTAAAATTACCCTTGATATAGTCATCTAATGAACGAGTATTCTCGTAGCGGAATCCTTTGATATAACCTCCAGCACCTAAACCAAAACCATAATATTCGTCATTTTTCCAATAGACGAGATTATGCTTAGAAGCACGTCCTGGACGAGCAAAATTAGATACTTCATAATGATCAAACCCACTTTTCTTTAGTTTTGATACTATGTAGTTATACATCTTAGCTTCTTCTTCAGCACGAATGTTTTCATCCTCTCTAATCTTACATAGTGTATGATCCTCGATAATAAGAGCATATGTACTGATGTGATCTGGATTTAATTTTAAAAAGGCATTTAAGTCTTTTTTTAAATCACTGACTCTTTCATAAGGTATACCATACATCAAGTCGATGCTGATGTTATCGAATCCCATCTTTCTAGCTAAATACATCTTTTTTTCAGCATCTTTATAATTAGCAGTCCTATTCATAAAATCCAATTTACATTTATCGAATGATTCTATACCGATAGAAAGTCTATTTACACCCATCTCTTTTAGGTCATATAAGAGTCTATCGTCGATATCCCCGATATTACATTCAAAGGTAAATTCATAAGGTTCTTTCAGCTTAAATACTTGTAATATTTCTTTTAAGACTTCTAAGGCATATTCACTTAAAGCTGACGGAGTTCCCCCACCGATATATAGTGTTTCTACTTCTTCACCCTCATATGCATCGTCTATTTCTGCTTTAAGTGCTTCTAAATACGATTCTACTAAGTCTTTATTGTAAAGTATTTTTGGAAAATCACAGTACGAACATATCGACTTGCAAAACGGTATGTGGATATAAACACTGGCCATATGTACCTCACCTCTACCCTGAATATAATCTGATTATAGCATTTTTATGTCGTTTATTCAAGTATGTTGTCATCTTCGCTAAAATCGATGTGAATAAATTTTCTACTCGATAAATAATCACAAAGATGGACAAATTTTTCTTCGACACTAGTTGGAAGTGGTAAAACTACTCCTGGCATATAAGCATTCGTATTCCATTTTCCCATATGACTTTCATCCATCTTCGAAATACGGTCAATTTCTTCATCCGTAAGTTCTAGTTTATCCTTACATTCTTTTAAGTAAGCACTAATTAGTAAGGGATGATCGAATCTCGTATAACGTTCTTCATTTAATCCTCTTTTTAATCCATCGTGAATAAGTATAGCAAATATTATTAAATCCCTAGTTTCTCTATCGAATTTATAAATATTGAATAATTCTACAGCAAATTTTGCCGCGACTTTGATGTGTCTTACGAGACCACCCTCTCCTTGACTAAAATCAGGATGATATTTTCCTGTCGAAGATGCAGCTTCTTTAAATGTATAGTCTGGTAATAAATCTATCATTCTAGCACAAGACTCTCTAATTCTATCATCTTCTATATATTCTAATTCTTTTTTAAAAACATTTCTTTTTTCCATAATTACCTCTATTCTTCATCACTCGATAGGACACTTAAGAATGCTTCAGGTGGCAATTCTACTCGTCCTATCATCTTCATTCTCTTTTTACCTTCTTTTTGTTTTTCTAAAAGTTTTCGTTTTCGTGAAATATCCCCACCATAACACTTAGCAAGTACATTCTTTTTAATAGCACTAATCGTTTCACGAGCAATTACTTTCGAACCAATCGATGCTTGAATTGGTACTTGAAACATCTGCCTTGGAATAATTTTACGTAAACTCTCGACTATGGTTCGACCTCGTTTATAAGCATAATCTTTATGGACTATAAGTGATAGAGCATCGACTACTACTCCATTCAATAAAATATCCATCTTGACGAGATTACTTTCTCTATAATCCGATAGCTCATAATCGAAAGATGCATAACCTTTAGTCGAACTCTTTAACTTATCGAAGAAATCATATACTATTTCCGATAATGGTAAATAATAGTGAATATTTACGCGTCTTTCATCGACATACTCTGTATTATCGAATATTCCCCTCTTATCTTGACATAACTTCATGATTGGACCAATATACTCACTTGGAACGAGTATATTCGACCTAATATATGGTTCTTCTATTTTAAGAATCATCGATTTATCGGGCATTTTACTAGGACTATCGACTTCTAACACACTACCATTAGTTAAATAAACTTTGTAGATTACACTAGGTGAAGTAGCAATAATATCGATATTAAATTCTCTTCTAATCCTCTCTTCGATGACATCCATATGTAATAGTCCTAAGAATCCACATCTAAATCCAAACCCTAAAGCATCCGATGTTTCTTTTTCTATCGACAAAGATGCATCATTTAACTTTAGTTTTTCTAATGCTTCCATTAATGCTTCATATTTATTTGGTTCAACAGGAAATATTCCTGAATAGACCATCGGTTTCATAGGTCTATATCCATCTAAAGGTTCTTTAGAAGGATTATTCGTCGTCGTTATCGTATCTCCAACTTTAACACTTTCGATATTTTTAATAGCAGCACTTATCCAACCTACTTCACCACTTATTAATTCTTCTTTATTTACAACTTTTGGCGTATTGACACCGACTTCGACTACTTCAAATTCTTCACCTGTTGCTAAAAATTTAATTTTATCTTTGACTTTTATTTTACCTTCTACTATCTTGACTGAAATGATTATTCCCCTATAGGCATCGTACACTGAATCGAAGATAAGTGCCCTAGTTGGGGAGTCATTATCTATCTTAGGAGGTTTAATACGACAACAAATGGCATCTAGTAAGTCTTTAACTCCCTCACCAGTCTTACCACTCGTCAAGATTATCTCATCTTCATTGAATCCTAGAACATCGTGAAGTTCTCTTTTAACTCTCGGTATATCAGCATTCGGTAAATCTATCTTGTTGATAACGGGAATTATCGTAAGGTCATTCTCTAATGCTAAGTATAAGTTAGCAAGTGTTTGGGCTTCTATTCCTTCAGTAGCATCGACGACGAGAATGGCTCCCTCACACGCGGCTAAACTACGTGAAACTTCATATGAAAAGTCGACGTGTCCTGGAGTATCGATTAAATGTAGGCAATAATCTTCTCCCTTGTATTTATAATTTAATTCTACAGCATTTAGTTTTATCGTTATACCACGTTCACGTTCGATATCCATAGAATCTAACATCTGTTCTTTTAATTCTCGTTTCTCTACACCCCCAGTAATTTCTAATATCCTATCTGCAAGTGTACTTTTACCATGATCTATATGGGCAATAATAGAAAAATTTCTAAAGTTCTTTTGGTTCATATTTCACCACCTAGTGGTAATTATACTAGAAATTGG
>CAZIUY010000051.1:0-5530 GCA_964542625.1 uncultured Muribaculaceae bacterium
TATCTAATCGGTATAGAACTATTATTTGTTTACTTGCGAGATTTCGATGAAGCCAAAGAAACGATCGATAATATTATTAGAATAAACATCGATAGTCCAAAGGAAGACTATTATAATAAGTTAACGAGCTTAAAAGTAAACCCTGGAGAACACTTAGATAGTTATAGAGAATACTTGAAGACTTTGCAAAGTAAATGCTTCATTAAACATAAGTAATCATAATCTCTTGAAGTAGACAAAAATAATGGCTTGTGCTATACTAACGATGTTAAAGCGATAAAATAACCGTATGAAATAACTACTTTATCCAATTTGGAAAAAGGTTATTTTTTTAAGTATAAGGAGGAATATGAAAGAAATGACAAAATTTACGAGTGAAATGGTAGATGATTATGCAGATAAACTCTTAATTGGACTGACGAGTGAAGAAAATAAGATGGTTCTAGATGAATTTGATATCATAGATAAACAAATAGACATCATCAATAAAATACCTGGTATAGAAAGTGTTGAACCTATGAGTTGGTGTTTAGATAGATGTATCGATGATTTAAGAGAAGATGAAATCGAAGAGTCTATTCCGATAGAAGAATTATTAGCAAACTCAGATGATACGACTGATAGTGAAATACAAGTACCAAAGGTGGTGGGATAATTTATGAAGTACATGGATAAATCGATAGAAGAATTACATGACTTATTAAAATCTAATAAAGTTACGAGTGAAGAATTAGTTAAAGAGTCACTTAAAAGAAGTCACGAAGTACAAAGTGAATATAATGCATTTGTGACGATTATGGATGATGCTAAAGGTGTAGAGGTTACTAGTGACTTATTATCAGGTATTCCTTATGGTATAAAGGATAATTATAGTACTAAAGGTATTTTATCGACTGGGTCATCTAATACATTAAAAGATTATGTTCCCTTTTTTACGGCAACAGCAGTCGAAAACTTAAATAAAAGGGGAGCTATCCCTGTCAATAAGACCGTGTTAGATGAGTTCGGTATGGGTGGAACCGGTACTACTGGACACACAGGGTCAGTATTAAATCCATGGGACAAACGAAGAATGTGTGCAGGTTCTAGTGCTGGTAGTGCTTGTGCCGTCGCGGCAGGAGTGTATCCATATGCCCTAGGTTCCGATACGGGAGATTCGATTAGAAAACCTGCGGCATATTGTGGTATAGTCGGATATAAACCGACTTATGGGATGATTTCTCGATATGGATTATTTCCTTTTGCATCTAGTTTAGATACTTGTGGAGTTCTTGCGAGAACTGTAAAAGATGCCGCTATCGTGGTCGATGCGATGAAGGGAAAAGACTCAAATGATATGACTAGTTGGGACTCTAGTAATATAGAATTATATAAAGGAATAGGTGAATCTATTAAGGGTAAAAAATTATGTTATATCAAGGGATTATGTGATATAGAAAATTATGAGAATGCGAGTCGCGAGCTCATTAGTCATCTAGAAAATTTTAAAGTAGTCTTAGAGAAAATCAAAGAATTAGGGTTCGTTGTAGAAGAAGAGGATGTCGATAGGAAGTTATTAGATGCTATTGCGAGTGTCTATGTCGTCATCTCTTGTGCGGAAGCAACTTCTAATATGTCTAATCTTACTGGTATCATCTTTGGACCACGGGGAAAAGGGGATAATTATATCGACATGATAAAGGATTATCGTACTAAGAATTTTTCACCACTCATCAAACGTCGTTTTGTAATAGGCTCTTATGTGTTACAAGCTCAAAATAAAGATAGATATTTTTATAATGCCGAGAGAGTAAGAAGACTACTAGTCGATGCATGGAATAAGCTATTTTTACGTTATGATGGCATCATATTACCAGTGGGGAGTGGACCCGCGAAAAAGTTAGAAGACTCTAAAGATATATTAGATTCATCGACTTTGTCTTTAGAAGAACACTTACAAGTTGGAAACTTCGGAGGATTCCCATCGATTACTATACCAGACGGGTTTATCGATGGTTTACCTGTTGGGTTAAATATAACTGGTAAGTGTTATGATGATGCAAATATCTTAAATATTGCTAATAAGATAGAAGAGAGTCTAGGTTATAAGGGACAAATAGCGGGAGGTAAGAGATGAAATATAGAGCAATGATAGGTTTAGAGATGCACTGTGAAATTAGTAAAACTAAATCTAAAGTATTTAGTGGAGCTAAGAATGGATATTCATCTAAACCAAATACCAATATTAGACCAGTCGATATGGCCTTCCCTGGAACTTTGCCCGTCGTCAATAAAGAGGCAGTTAAAAAATCCCTGATGGCGAGCATAATCTTAGGGTGCCAAACACCAGAATACCTCTATTTTGAAAGAAAGAACTATTATTATCCGGACTTACCAAAAGGTTTTCAGATTACTCAGGAAACGAAGCCCGCTCCCATTGGAATATATGGATCATTAGAGTATGAGTGTAAAGATGAAATAAAGAGAGTTAGAATAAATAATATTCACTTAGAAGAAGATTCAGCATCCTTAGATCATTATATGGATGTATCTACTATCGATTATAACCGTGCTGGTGTCCCTCTTTTAGAGTTAGTGACAGAACCTGACTTTAGAAACTCAGATGAAGCTGTTGCTTTTCTAGAGACGATGAGAAGCATATATCAGTATGCAGGAATAAGTGATGCCGATTCGAAAAAAGGACAGATTAGATGTGATGTCAATGTTTCAATCATGGATGAGAGTCTAGATGAAGATAATCCAAATAACTGGGGGACTAAAGTCGAAGTCAAGAATGTCAACTCTTTTAATGGAGTAAGGGGAGTCATCGACTATGAAATATCTAGACAAATAGAACTAAAAGAAAATGGTCATTATGATGAGATGGAACAGCAAACTCGTAGATGGGATGAAGAGACCATGAGTACCATCTATATGAGAAGTAAAGTAGATGCTATCGACTATAAATATTTTATCGAACCAAATATTCCGCGATTCAAGATAAAAAAAGAATTGTTAGATGAAATAAGAGCCAGTATTCCTCCACTTGCTAAAGAAAGAAAAGAAAAATATGTAAATGAATATGGACTCAAACCATATGATGCTGGAGTATTAGTTAAAGAAAAGAGTGTTGCCGATTATTTTGAAGAGTTACTTACCTATGGAGTAAAACCAATAGACGCGGCTAATTGGATGAATACTGTCATCTTGGGTTCTATAAACAAGTTAGAAGTTTCAATCGATGAATTTTTTATAAGACCAAAGACACTAGGCAAGTTAATTAGACTAGTAAGTGAAGAGAAGATAAGTAAGAATCAGGCTAAGACGACTCTATATAGAGCAGTCGACGAAGGTATAGATCCACTCGAAATCGTTAGTAATGAAGGAATCGAACAGATTCAAGATGACGATGCTTTAGAAAAACTCGTTAACGAAGTGATAGAAACACATCCTCATCAGGTCAGTGACTACTTAGAAAAAAATATGACTAACATAATAAATTTCCTCTTAGGACAAGTCATGAAATCGACTAATGGTAAAGCTAATCCTGCTAAGACGATGGAATTATTAAAGATTGAATTAGATAAAAGAAAATAAACGTTAGAAAATAGCATCTAGCGTTATTTTCTTAAAAAACTCAAATAGACGTCAAAAAAGTAATAAAGTATACTCCATATTATTTAGAGCATGATATAATTAAGGATAGGAAGTGATAAAAGTGTCTGAATTTTTAAATAGTATAGATATATTTATAAATAATACACTAAATTCCCTCGGTATATATGGTCCTATATTAGGGTGCATTTTGATCGTCCTCGAATCTATTTTACCTATATTACCACTTTCTATATTCATTACTTTAAATTTTTATGCGTTTGGACATTTAGTTGGTTTTTTAATATCATATATCTTGACTTTAGTTGGATGTAGTTTAGCATTCTTCCTTTATAAGAAAGTATTATCTAAGAGATTCGATTATCTAGTTAAAAAGTATGATAAAAATAAAGTATTAAAGCTAGTCGATGATTTTTCTTCTATCAAGTTTAGATATCTAGTATTACTTATGGCTTTTCCCTTTACACCAGCATTC
Organism: uncultured Muribaculaceae bacterium; assembly: GCA_964542625.1. Classification (GTDB taxonomy): domain Bacteria; phylum Bacillota_I; class Bacilli_A; order RF39; family UBA660; genus RUG11867. The sequence continues at coordinate 4,070 of CAZIUY010000051.1, forward strand.
TTAATAAATATATTTTCTGGAGTATCGAATATGGGATATAAGAAGTTTTTAGTAGCAACTATAATAGCTAAACCTTTTATGGTATATTTTTGGGGATATATAGGTGTTACTTTAATAGATAGTTTAACTCATCCTATATATTTCATTAAAGTTATAATCATCTTGTTAGTAGCTTATATATTAAGTATTATAATCAATAAAAAATTTGGTTTAGATTAGGAGTATATTATGGAGTATTTAATAATAGGATTATTAGTAGTAGTTATCATTCTATTAATAATAGTAATTTTTAAAAAAAATGATAATATGAACATCGTCGATAGGATGAGCTCATTAGAAAAGAATGTTACTAAAGATATAGGAGACTTTAAGTTCGATTTTAGTTTATCTTTAAAGAATGATTTTGAACGTCAAAATGAAACTATCGAAAGAAGATTAAATTTAATAAATGATAAAGTAAATGAAAGATTAGATGTCAATTTCGAAAAGACAAATAAGACTTTCTCTAATGTTTTAGAAAGACTTTCTAAGATAGATGAAGCTCAAAAGAAAATAGATGGTTTATCGACCGATATAGTGAGTTTACAATCGATATTAACTGATAAAAAGACGAGAGGTATTTACGGTGAGGTCAATCTTTCCTTGATATTATCTAGCATATTTGGAGAAAGAAACGACAAAATATATAAGTTACAATATAGCCTACCGAATAATACGATTGTCGATGCCATTTTATTTGCTCCACATCCCTTGGGAACTATCGGTATAGACTCGAAATTTCCATTAGAACACTATGAAGCAATGACAGATAAGAATCTATCGAAAGTAGAACGAGCTCTTGCAGAAAAGGAATTTAAAGCAGACGTCAAGAGGCATATCGATGCTATAAGTAGTAAATATATAATAGATGGAGTAACTTCCGATCAGGCCATCATGTTCTTACCCGCGGAAGCAATATTCGCAGAAATTAACGCATATCACCCTGATTTACTAAGTTATGCTTATAAGAAAAGAGTATGGATTACGAGTCCGACTACTTTAATGAGTACTTTGACGATTATCAATATGATCATCAAAGATATGCAAAGAGATAAATATGCTAAAGTAATACATGAAGAATTAAACAAGCTCGGTATCGAATTTGGCCGTTACAGGGAAAGATGGGATCACTTGTCTAAGTCGATCGAAACAGTCAATAAAGATGTATTATCGATACATACGACGACAGATAAAATTACTAAACGATTCGATGAAATTAATAATGTCGAGATTAAAACTAGTAATTTACTGGAAAATAATAATGATGATGATAAAGATGGAAGCCATGAGTCTTCCTAATAAGAAATATTTATACTGTAGGTGAGTATCTTCTAAAATACTCTTGATTTGAATATGTATAGATAGCCCTCCAAAAGTACAAGCAAACATGATCAAGAGGGGATTTCTATTATTTTTAAGTAT
>CAZIUY010000052.1:0-5517 GCA_964542625.1 uncultured Muribaculaceae bacterium
TTTTTTGCCGCTTTTTTGCCGCTTTTTATTAAACAAAAATTTTAAATTTACTTATGGAAGATAATTTTCCAAAACTTTTTTTATACCTTTAATAATCTTTTATCTCCTAAGAAGTTTTATTAATATAAAAAAGCACCCAACCATAAATTGAATGCTTTTTTTAAATTATTCTCCTTTTAAGACATTGATAGCCTTATGAACGAGTAAATCATATTTAACTGTGTCTAATCCACCATAACTTTCGATAAATTCTTCTTCATCCATATCATATTGATCTGAAAGAGTCTTGGCGTGTTCTTTTGCTTCTTCCATACTAGCAGTTAATTTTTCTTCTTCGATAATAGTATCTAATAGATATCTAACTTTTATTCTTCTAATAGCCTCAGGTTTAGCAGTTTCTCTAATTTTCTCCATATTTGAACCTGTAAACTCTAAATAACTATCGAGTGGAATACCTTCCCTCTCGAGACGATTAGCTATTTCCGAAACCATTCTATTTATTTCTTGTTCGATGATTTCATCATTGATTTCGACAGTCATATTAGCAATGCCAGCATCGAATAAATCATTCAAATATTTATCTTCAGCTTCTTCTTCTTTCTGTTCGAGTAAATATTCTTCTATTTTCTTCTCTAATTCTTCTTTAGTGTTAACTTCAGTAAATCCTAAATCTTCATAGAATTCTTTTCCTAATTCAGGTAATATACGAGTCTTTATCTCTTTAACAGTAACTTTAAAGACTGCATCTTTTCCCTTTAAATCTTCGACATAGTCTTCTGGGAATGTAACATTTACATCCAAAGTACTGTCCTTTTTTGCACCAATTAGACCTTCTTCGAAGCCATCAATAAATGTATTTGAACCAATCTCTAATGGATAATCTTTACCAGATCCACCATCAAAAGGTTTACCATTTACGAAACCTTCATAATCGATAACGGCGATATCACCATCTTCGACTTGACCATTATCCTTGATGATAATTTCCGCAAAATGTTTACGTGCGTGTTCGATTTCTTCTTGTATTTCTTTCTTAGTAACCTTTACAGATCCTTTTTTACATTTAAGATTCTTATAATTAGATACCTTGACCTCTGGTTTAGTTATAATCACAAATTCGAAAGTTACTTCTTCAGTATTTATATTAGTGACATCTACTTTTGGCTCACATACAGGCAATAGATTATTCTCTTTTATTGCTCTTTCATAGGCAATAGGTAAAGCCATATCTACCGCGTCCATATAAAGTGATTCTACTCCAAAATGTTTAAGAAATATCTCTTTAGGAGCACGACCCTTTCTAAATCCTTCGATTGTTGTTTCTTTGTTTTTTTTCTTAAAAACGTCGTCTAGAATCTTACTCCATTCAGATGATTCTAGTTTGATAGTTATTTTATGTTCGTTTTTCATGTGTTTTAATTCCTTTCGTTTAAATATTATATAATAATTTTTTTATTTCTACAAGCGTTTTAAATTATCAATTATCGTATCGAGATAATCTAATTTCTTTTTCATGCTGGGATTATGTGATGAATAATAAATATGTTCTAAAGATGCTCTTTGTTTACTAAAGTATGGTAAATATTCACTCTTTAAAGTTAATACTGGTCCAAACTCTAGTTCTAAATCATTATAAGTCGTGTGTCCATCATCTCTTAGAGCGACGATATTAATATACTCTTTCCCATCATCGATTATTTCTTCATCGAATATTTTAAAATTGTGTTGAACCAAAAACCTACGAAGATCTGCGTGATTATTATTTGACTGAAGTATCAACTTATATATCATATGTAAATTAGGACTACTCAAGATATCTATAATATTTTTAGAACCCATCCCTGAGATAATCAAAGTATCTACTTTTAGTTCGAGTATCTTTTCTATACCATAACTTAAGATAGGAAATATCTGTTTCGATAAGTCAAACTTTTCGATATTATCTATAGCATTTTGTAGGGCATTAGGGTTGACATCACAGACATAAATTTCTTTTACTTTACCTGTTTGTACTAGGTGAATATCTAGTATAGCATGATCACAGCCGACATCCATGATGGCATCATTATTTAGAACATATTTCTCGAGACTTTCGAGTCTTGGACTAATCTTTATCATCAGTCTTCACCTAGAAAGTCTTTTAGTTTTTTAGCACGAGATGGATGGCGAAGCTTTCTTAGGGCTTTAGCCTCTATTTGTCTAATACGTTCCCTAGTAACATTGAATCTTTTACCTACTTCTTCTAAGGTATAACACGTACCATCTAGCAAGCCAAAACGTAGTTCTAGAACTTCTTGTTCCCTCTTTTGAAGTGTCTTTAAGACTTCTTTAATCTGTTCTTTTAAGATTTCGTTTGTCGCATATTCTTCAGGACTTAAGTTCGATTTATCAGGGACAAAATCACCAAAGTGAGAGTCTTCTTCTTCACCGATTGGTGTATCTAGACTCACTGGGTCTTGACTTATCTTCATGACTTCACGTACTTTTTCTACCGAAATATTCATCTTCTTAGCAAGCTCTTCTTCGGTTGGCTCACGATTTAATTCGAGTGTCATCTGTCTTTGAATACGAGCCATCTTATTGATAGTTTCGACCATATGGACTGGTACACGTATAGTACGAGCCTGATCTGCTAGTGCTCTCGTGATAGCCTGACGTATCCACCATGTAGCGTACGTCGAGAACTTAAACCCTTTATCATAATCGAACTTCTCGACTGCTTTCATAAGACCAATATTTCCCTCCTGTATCAAATCGAGAAATAATAATCCTCGACCGACATACCTTTTAGCAATGGAAACGACTAGACGTAAGTTAGACTCCGCTAAAACTTTTTTAGCATCTTCATCACCTTGTGATACTTTAATAGAAAGACTCATTTCTTCTTCTGGAGATAACAAGCTTATCTTACCTATTTCTTTTAAATACATACGTACTGGATCATTGATATTGACATCTTTAGTAAGTTCAGCATCAGATAAAATGACTACTTCTTCTTCTTTTTCTTTACTTGCATTATCATTCGTATCTTCACCCGATACGACAGTAATATTATTTTCGACTAAAATATTATATAAGTTATCTAATGAATCGTTATCGATATCTAGTCCTTTTAGGTGTTCTGCAAGAGTTTCAAAAGTAATGACACCTTCTTTTTTTCCTAATTCTAATAAATCTTGTATACGACTTTCTAATGTTTTAATCTCTACCATCATTAACACTTCCTTTTTTTATTTCATAAATACTTTCCATCAATTGTCTTTTTCTATTCACATCTAATTCACTCGATAGCTCACCCTTTAATTTATTTATTTTTTCTTTATCTAATATATCTTTTATTATTTTGATAGCTGCTTCGACGTCTTCTAAAGTAAAATTATCTATACGGACATCTTCTATAATTTCCTTAACTACGGGGCTCACTTCATCGAACTTTAAAGAAAATGTCAAGTATTCTGCAAAATCGATTTCACCCTCGAGCTCGAAATAGTATATCAAATTATTGGAAACAAGTCTATATTTACATTTTGGCAAATCTAATTTAGAACGTAAAAACATACGCATCGCATCGGTCGAGTTCATCATATAGTATAGAAGTACTTCGAATGCTTTATTGAATTTATTATTTATCTTTTCTCGCTCTTTAATCATCTTAGGTGCCACTTCTTCTGGTGCTTTGATGCCGATTGCGATGTCTTTATTTTTAAATCTACTTTCTAAAAGACTCCTATCGAGGTGAAATTCATCGGCTAGTTTATTTAGTGATGCACTTATTAAAATATCATCTTTAAACTTACTTAGCATATTAATATAATCGTTTATAAATTCTGATAAATCGACTGGATTCTTGAGATTCCTATTTTTCCGCAAATAATTATCCATAAATTCTAGATATGTTAGAGGATTATTTATATTATCACGAAAAGCATCTATTCCATAAGCGAGAATATACTCATCTGGGTCTTTTTTACCTGCTAAGCGGACTACACCAATATCGACATCTTCTGCGATTAGGCTTTCGCCTAGTCTCATAGTCGAAAGTTCTCCAGCGGCATCGTTATCCATGACGATTATAACTTTGACGTGGATTTTTTTTAGAAGAGCAATATGTTCTTTAGTAAGAGCTGTTCCCATGGTCGCAACGACACTCTTAATACCACTAGCATATATCCTAATAGCGTCCATCTGTCCTTCACAGATAATTATAAACTTATTTAGTCTAGCCGAGTTTATAGCTAAGTCATAATTGAATAAAGTCTCTCCTTTTTTGAATATTATAGTCTCTTTCGTATTGATGTATTTAGAGTTCGATACAGTATTATATATTCTTCCACTAAAACCCACTACTTGCCCAGAAGGATTCTTAAGAGGAAACATTATTCTATTTCTAAATAAGTCATAAGTATCATCTTCATTACTACTAGCAATGAGCCCGACATCTTCCATGTCTTTTTTAGGAATCTTCTTATTAGAAAGTAGTTTATAAAGACTATTAGTATCCGAGAGGGATAATCCTATTTGAAAGTCTTTGATGACTTCTTCAGTTAAACCTCTTTTTTGTAAGTACTCTCTTGCCTCTACTCCTAATGGAGTTCTTAAGTTATTTTGATAGAAAAGTGTCGCTAGATTCATGATATCATAGTATTTTTTATTCTTTTCATTCTTGCCTGAGCTCGTAATAGTAAAGTTGATACCGACTTTATCGGCGACTATTTTTACTGCTTCTAAAAAAGATATACCTAAGAAATTTTCTAAGAATGTAAATACATTACCTGTTGCTCCACAGACAAAACATTTATATATCTGTTTATCGGGGCTAACACTCATAGATGGACTATGATCATCATGGAAAGGACATACTCCAAAATAATTCTTACCATGAGGTTCTAGAGGAACATAATCTTTAATGATTTCGACAATATTAGCACTCTTTTGAATATGACTAAAATCGCTATTTTTGCTATCGTCCATGAAAATCACCCTCTATAATATTATTATTCCGGCAAGTTGTGATTTTTCTCGAAAAAAAATCGCAAATTTGCCAAAAAAAAGAAAAAAGTTAACAAATTTGACACTTTTTGACACTTTTTTCATAAAATACACTGGTGATAATTATGCATAACAGAATGAATAGTTTCTTTAATGGTTTTTTAGGATTATTCTTTGGTTTAGTACTCGCTTGCATGATTTTTTGGCAAACTATATTTGTCTTAATATTCCCCTTACGTTGTAATATATTCGTATTACTGATCGAGGTCGCTTTATTTTTCTTCATCGTCTACCGTATAGTATGGCCTCACTAAAGCTTCAGTTTTATAAATATAGTCGATAGATTCTCTAAGTAAAGTACAGGAAGTAAATTCTACTTTACTTAATTCGAATCCCTTAGGTAAACACAGTAAGATAAATAATAATTTCTTATCTTCTAAGCTTAAATTACTAGAGTCTAAGTATGTCTTTAAGACGCTAGAAAATTCATTATTTAAGCCCTCTTTTTCATATAATTTATATATATCT
>CAZIUY010000053.1:0-5495 GCA_964542625.1 uncultured Muribaculaceae bacterium
GTCGTTTATATTTACGACTAGGACATCGTGTCTTTGACTTAGTTTCTTTAAGGTATTATCTTTTAATGTACCTACTCCCTTCATGTCCGTTACTATGAATATTATCATCCTTCTAGAAATATTATTATAGACAAATTCTAATACTTTCTCGATACTCGATTCGAAAGTATTAGGACTCTTATCGTAGTAACACAAGTATTCTTCTAATTTATATAGATCATACTTGAATGGTTTAAATTCGATTTTGTCATCGTGATATAAAGACATTCCTACGTAATCGTTATTTTTAATAGCGATATAACCGATAGTACCTGCGACATAAAGGGCAATATCTTTCTTACTTTCATGAGAATCTGTATCTCCCATAAAGCTCTTAGCGGTATCCATGATGAGCATTATATTATGTTTTTTTAAAGCGATATATTGTTTTACGAGTATAGTTCCACTTCTAGCGGATGATTTCCAGTCTATATCTTTGATATCGTCCCCTATGACGTATTCTCTTAAGTTTTCAAAGTTCGTACTCTTACCTCTATAAATAGAATTATATGTTCCATCTAATAAGTTAGTAGTCTTCTTAGAAGCATAAATCGATATATTAGCCTTAATTTTATTGATATAATTTAGTTTCATGGTGTAGGAACAACTCCAAAGATAGCATCTATTATTTGTTCGACAGTTACATTATCGGCTAGAGCAGAAAAGTTTAATGATATTCTATGTCTTAAGACGCTATATCTTAGTTCTTTGATATCTTCTGGTATGACATGGTCTCTACCATTTATTAAAGCAAGTGCCTTCGAACACTGCATGAATGCTAAAGAACCTCTCGTACTAGAACCTAAGTTAATATATTCTGCTAGATGTGCATCGATATATTCTTTTGGTTTTCTCGTTGCGAGTATAATTTCCGCAATATATTTCTTGATAGATGAATCGATATATACTCTATCTGTTAGAGATTGTAAGAATTTTAAATCATCTAGTGTCAATATGGCACCTTTTTTATCGAAGACTTTTCTCTCTAAACGACCCATTATTTCTACTTCTTCATCTAAACTAGGATAATCTATTTTTTCTTTAATCAAGAATCTATCTAATTGTGCTTCCGCTAAAAGATATGTTCCTTCTTGTTCTATAGGATTTTGTGTTGCTATGACGATGAATATGTCCGGTAATTTATAAATCATTCCACCGATCGTAATTTGTTTTTCTTGCATTGCTTCTAGGGTAGCACTTTGTGTCTTTGCACTCGAGCGATTTATTTCATCGAGTAAGACAAAATTAGCATAAATAGGACCTATTTTCGTTTCGAAGCTATTATTTGCATAATTGAATATTTGGGTTCCTACTATATCACTAGGTAATAAATCGGGTGTGCATTGTACTCTCGAAAAACGACCATTTACTGCTTCTGTCATAATTTTAGTTGCGGTCGTCTTAGCTAGTCCTGGAACTGACTCTAATAAGATATGACCATTTGCCATCAAGGTAATGAGAAGTGATTTTTCTAAAATGACTTGTCCTACTATCCTCTCTACATAATATTTCGTTAAATTATTTATTATTTGTTTACACTTATTTAGTTCTTCTTGTGTGATATTGGTTTCTGTATTCATAAATTACCTCTTTCTTTCCTTCTTAAAACGTATAGTCTTTACTACGTTTGTATATTTATTATATCTTCTATTGGGATTTAGGTCAAACTTATTTTGAAAAAAAAGATAGAACTTAATCGTGGTAGTGATATGCTTTAACCTACAAAATTATATTTAAGCAAAATATAGAATTAAAAAACTGATAAATAGAAAGTATTCTAAATATCAGTATTTCTTTAGTAGTAAGAACTTAATCTATGTGCTCTTCAGTATCTAAATCTAGTTCGATCTTATTTATTTTATAGCCGTCACTCGTTTCATTTAGTTTTAACTCTTTAATAAATAGTGTTGCTTTAAAGTCTTTAAGAGACTCATTAATAGCCTTATTTAATTCTTTATTTACATCTATATCTAAGAGTTTTATCGGTGTCTTTAAAGAGACATTGTTATTTGATTTTTCTCCTCTAGCATACGATATGATATCGATGATATCATTCCCACAGTCGACTTCTTTCTCGTAAGAGAAATTTAATGGTTCGATATTCGTTAGATGAATAGATAGTTCATCATGATATAATTCTTGATATATTTCTTCTGTTATGAAAGGGAAGAAGATACTAAAGTCTTGTAAGAGTTTATAAAGTAGAGTGTAAACTGTCTTTTGTCCTGAATATCTTGCCTTTTCTCCAAATTCTTCTGGTCTATATAATCTATGTTTTACTATTTCTATATAGTTATCACAGAAGTTCCAAAAGAATTTTTCGAGGTGATTTAAAGCAAGTCCTACTTCGAAGTCATCTAAGTATTTGATGAATCCTCTTTCCATCTCTTGAAAGCTACCTAATATCCATCTATCGATATATTCGTATTCGTGGAAGTCTTTGTCTTCATAATCACTTAGGTGCATCTCGATGAATTTAGAAACATTCCAAATTTTATTGATTAGTTTGCGTCCTCTTAGGAGAGTTTCCTCACTGAATACTATGTCTGTTCCGAGCCTGCCTGATGCAGCCCAGTAGCGGATTACATCGGCAGAATATTTATCTATTAATTCGATTGGTTCTAGTTTACTATTACCTTTACTCTTACTTATCTTTTCGCCGACACTGGCCATGACAAAGCCAGAAATCATCACATTATCCCATGGACGAGTACCGAAGTGATAGAAGCTTTTGACGATCGTATAGAAATCCCATGTTCTTATGATATCGGAAGCATTCGTCCTAATGCTCATTGGTTTTAAAATATTCTCATAATTATCTTTTTCTCCATATCTCATATTGATGAGTGGAGTTATGGAAGAAGTTGCCCATGTATCCATTACATCGTCTTCAGGTATAAATTCCTTACATTTACATTTAGGACAACATTCGATACTTGGTTTATCCGTTAGGGGATTAACTGGTAAGTCTTCTAATCTAGCAAATATTGGTTCTTTGCATTCTTTACAATACCATACAGGAAATGGTACACCGAAGTATCTTTGTCGCGAAATACACCAATCCCATGAGATGTTATTGACCCATTCATCATACCTGCTATGCATATGTTCAGGATACCATTTTATTTCATTACCGATTCTTAAGAAATCTTCTTTATGATTCATGATATCGATAAACCATTGTTTCATGACAGTATATTCTACTTCTTTACCACATCTTTCATGAGTTTGGACTTCGTGAGATAATTCTTCGATTTTAACGACATAACCACCATCTGTTAAGTCTTCGATAATCTTCTTTCTTGCTTCTTTAATCTTTAAACCACCATAATTAGGAACACTATCCTTTATTCTACCATCATCGGTAAAGATATACTTGAGAGGTAAATTATATTTCTTCCACCATTCGATATCTGTTTGATCACCGAATGTACAACACATGACTACTCCTGTTCCTTTATCGATTGCTACTTTATCATCTGCCATGATAGGAACATCGACGTCGATAACAGGAATATGTGCATTCTTACCGATTAAAGACTTATGTACTTCATCATTTGGATTTACGAAGATGCATACTATAGCGGGCAGTAATTCAGGTCTCGTCGTTGCAATAGTAAATTCTTCATTAGTTTCTACTGTCTTAAAGTTAATATAATTAAAAGTCGTCTTAATTGTCTTTGTTTCGAGTTCAGCTTGGGCTATAGAAGTTAAACATTCATTACACCATAATGCTGGACTTTCTTTATGATAACAATACCCTTTTTTAATTAAATCGAGAAATGATCTTTGACTTATCTTAATAGTAGAAGGACTTACTGTTTTATAGTGAATACTCCAATCGGTACTTACTCCTAATTTACTAAATAGTTCTTGAAATTCACTTTCATATTTATCTGTCGTTTCGTAACATAATTTAGAAAATTCTTCCCTACCTATTTCATGAGCTTTCTTTCCTTGTTCTTTTTCTACTAGTCTTTCACTAGGTAGTCCATTATCATCAAAACCAAATGGATAAAATATATTATATCCTCTTAATCTCTTATATCTTGCTATCATTTCTGTTTGGGAATAAGAAAACATATGTCCTATATGAATCTTACCATTGACTGTTGGTGGTGGGGTATCGATCGAGAATACTTCTCTTTCATCTAGTTTAAATTCATAAATTTTGTTTTCATTCCAATAGTTTAACCACTTTGCTTCTTTTTCTTGTGCATTATATTTTTTATCTAACACTTTTATCATCCTTTCTCATCACAAAAAAAGTTATATTAGAAAGGGCGAATATTATTCGCTGTACCACCTTTCTTTTATAACTTTTTAGTTAATCTCATTTACTTTTATCGCAAGTGTTACGTGAATATCTCCTCACTCAACCTTCATAAGGTTCCCTTACAAGTTTACACCAAACACTTGCTCTCTATAAAGTTTCCCTTACTACTCCTAGTAATTCATAGAAATCCAAAATACATCTAGATTATACACAAAAAACAGATTCTTGGCAAGTGTAAAATGATATTAAGGTTTTATGTAAACTAATCGTCAAAAGTTTATTCTACACTTTTTTCTAAATATCAGATTATGTTATAGTATGGGTGATAATAAAGAAGGATGTGTATTTTATGATGAAGAAGAATTATACCTCGATTAAAGTAATAGCCTTGATTGTGTTTTTGTGTTTAGTAATCATCACAGTGTTTTTAGTGATAGACAAGAGGAATAAGGAAGATGATATAGTAATAAGTAATACCCTCTTAGAAGAGTATTTGACATATGTCCCAGATGATAACGTTAGTAATTCTGCATATATAAATAAAGAATTTGTCAACGAAAGTGCCAATTATACACTCATGTTGGGTTGTGCTTTAAATGAATTATATAGCGATGAAGAAATCGAAATAAAATCTAGTTCTCTCGATGAAGTCTTAAAAAGAAGATATAATATTACTGTCGATAGTCTCGATTTAGTAGACGATGAAGAAGATTATATTGTAGGAAATAATGGTATTTGTTATTCATATTATGAGAATATATTTTATCCTATGGTGTGTGGTTCTAGTAATTATGAGAAAGTTGATATTATCGAAGATTATAGTATCGAAGATGACGAATTAATTATATATGAATATGCAGTATCTTTTTGGACTTATTATGAGAAAGAGGGTTTCTTTATAGGAGACTATTATAAGACTATAAAAGACTTCGATGAAAGTAATAGTACTCTAGACTTGATAGAGTTAGATTCCAATAACTATCAAGATGCACTAGAAGATGCTAAAACATATTTAGAAGAAAATAAAAATAAATTTACTCTTTATAAACATATATTTAAAGAAAATAGTACAGGTTACTACTGGTATAAAACTATAGTAGTATAAAAAAATAAAAACTAGAGTGTTGCTCTCTAGATTCTTTTTTAAGTTCCTGTTGTGGCCGGAATCGCCGCTTTTTTA
>CAZIUY010000054.1:0-5328 GCA_964542625.1 uncultured Muribaculaceae bacterium
CATCTCCTAATATCATGAATGTGGCACTTTTAAATATCTCTTTTAATAATTCAATCTGCCACGTGGTATAATCTTGTGCTTCATCGATTATTACTCTTTTAATATGTCCGAGTTCTGGATACCCTCTCATTTCAAAATATAAGTATAATATTCCAATAGTATCTTCATAATCGATATATTCTCCTTTTTTAACTCCCGTAAATTCTTCATATATCTCTTTAGCACTTTTCTTTAAATGTAAAGTATCCCACAATATTTTCAAGAGTTTATCACTATTTTTGACTTCATCGATTTTAAACCTAGCACATATCTTTTCACTGAGAATGTGCATCTTATCATAGAATTTTAAATTCTTAGGAATAGTCCCTTTAATATCATTTAATTCTCTACTACTTATAAATTCATCTTTTAAACCGATTTTTTTCGTAAACTTTAATTTATCGAAGTATTCTATTAAATATTTATCGATCGATTCTTTATACTTAAAACTATGCATCCATTTATTAGCAAGGGAACCACTATTGATAAAATCGACTAAACTTTCTACTTTGAGTCCCGTCAAGTCTTCTACTAAGTTCTTAAATGTCGTCGTCGGTACATTTTCTTCTCCCATCTCTGGTAAGACTCGAGAAATATACTCTGAGAAGAAATCATTAGGAGAGAAGATTAAGACATTACTACTATTTAATGTATCGTTATATAATGTGTAAGCTATTCTATGAAGAGCAATACTCGTCTTACCTGAGCCTGCGACACCCTCGACAATTATATTATCCTTTAGTCCACATCTGATAATCTCATTTTGTTCTTCTTCGATAGACATGACGATATTTTTCATATATTCGCTAGTATTATTATCTAAGATGCCTTCTAATAATTCGTCATTGACGGTAGTACTAGCATCATATGCACTAATTAGTTCTCCAGAATCGATTCTAAACTGTCTTTTTCGTGTAATATCCCCTTCTACACATCCCTCGGGGGTTTCGTAACTAGCTGGCCCCAGACTATAATTATAATATAGATTAGCAACATTAGTTCTCCAATCATACACGTATATTTCATGATTCAAGTCTACTCCCGTTAGTCCAAAATAAAATGTTTCATTACTTCCTTTACTACTAAAGTCTATTCTACTAAAGTATGGTCTTTCTAAACTTCTATATAGTTTATAAGTCTTTATGATATCTTTGTTGATCAGTTTAACGCGTTCATCTTCTTCATCCATCACTGAATACATTTCGACATCACTATAATCACTTAAATTTTCCCATAAGAATCTCTTTTTATGGATAACTTCTCTTTCATAGTCTTCGATACTTAAATTAGATTTTTGAATATTTTCAGCGATGATGTCTTTTACTTTATTTAGATGCACTTTTTCTTCATGCATTTCTACTCCACTTAATTTCATGATTCCTCCTTATGTTAAATATAATATGGGTCTACGTCTATTTCGATATAAACTGTCTTATGATTTATATACATTTCATCTATTTCTTTTAAGATACTCTTGATATTCTCATCGAATCGATACTTGATGACAATCTGAAATCTATAGACGTTATTTATTTTAAATACTCCCGCGGTCGTAGGTCCTAAGATGATCGTCTCATCTTTCACATTCCTCTTAATATAGTTACCTACTTTAGATGCTTCGATGCTAGCATCTTCATATACTCTACTACATATCTTTACCCCAATTAAGTAGTAGTATGGTGGATATTTTAACTTTTTTCTAATACTCATCTCATACTGATAGTTCTTTATAAAAGACCCTACTTCGAGCATTTTAATCGTAAAATTATCGGGGTTATATGTTTGGATTACGACATCACTTTCTAGACCACTTCTACCTGCCCTACCGGCGACTTGATTTAATAAGGCATAGGTTCTCTCACCACTCCTAAAGTCGGGTATATTTAAAGAAGCATCGGCACTTATTACTCCGACTAAAGTTACTTTAGGAAAATCTAGTCCCTTACTGATCATCTGTGTTCCTAGTAATATATCGTACTTTTCATCTTTAAAGTCGGATATAATCTTCTCATGACTTCCCTTTCTCGATGTCGTATCGGCATCCATTCTCACTATTCTTGCAGAGGGATACATATTTCTTAATGTCTCTTCTAGTTTCTCTGTACCGAGCCCTGTATCTTTAATCTCCCCTGCTTTGCACTCTGGACACACGAGTGGTTTTTCCATAAAATACCCACAGTAGTGACACCGTAAAGAGTTAGATGACTTATGATATGTGAGTGTTATATCACAGTTAGGACACTTAAACGTATAACCACACATTGGACACATGACGAGTGTACCGAATCCTCGTCTATTTAAGAGAATTATACTTTGTTCACCCTTATCTAGTCTATCTTGTATCATACTTTTAAGGGGTCTAGATAGTATCATACTCCTGTTTTTGGCTTCTACTTGCATATCGATGATATGTACTTTAGGTAAATCAATATCCCCAATTCGTTTAGGTAAAGTAAGAAGTGAATAGACACCCTTTAGGGCTCTAGCATACGTCTCATATCGAGGTGTAGCACTTCCTAAAACTAAAGGTATATTATTGTATTCACATCGCCATTTAGCTATATCTATTGCATTATACCTAGGACTATTATCCTGTTTATACGATTCACTATGTTCTTCATCTATTATGATGATACCCAAGTTCTTAGTAGGGGCAAATATGGCACTTCTAGTTCCTACTATAATATGAGCATCTCCTCTTAAGACTTTTAAATATTCGTCGTACTTTTCACCATCAGAAAGACCACTATGAAGGATGGCAACATCACTACCGAATCTACTATAAAAATTATTTACGATTTGCATCGTTAGAGTAATTTCCGGGACGAGCATGATAGCACTATTCCCAGACTCGACTAGCCTTTTTATGAGGTGCATATATACTTCTGTCTTACCTGAGCCTGTTACTCCATGTAAGAGATATGTCTTAGAAGTATTTTTATTCTCTAGTATTTCATCGACGGCATTCTGTTGGTCTATAGATAACTTAATGTTATCATCTTTTTTTTGATCCTCTTTATCTATTCTATAAGTAGGTACATTTTCTTCTTCGATTATTCCTTTATCGATTAGACTCTTGATGGTACTAGGATTATACATCTTTTTTTGAATACGTCCTGCGACTAAGATATCTTCTAGTAATTGTTTTTGTTTCGTACCTTTAACTTCTTCTATATAACTTTTTAAAAATTCTTTAGGTACACGAGGTTTTAAATAAGTAATATACTTCTGATAATTAGATTTTTTAGTTTTAATCTTTAAAGATGAAGGAAACATCGTCTGATAAGCTGATATTAAAGTAGATAATGTCTTATCTGCTAAATATTTACCTAATTCCATTAGTTCTTCATTTAACACTAATTCTCTATCATTTATAGAGACTATCGATTTTAAATTAGTTCCTAATCCTTCACTAGTTATTTTGGTAACAAACCCATTTATAAGTTTATTACTTTGACCAAAAGGTACGCATACTTTCATACCTACTTTTATAATACTTTTTAAATCATCTGGGATAATATATGTAAAACTTCTATCTAAACTTTTAACTTTATATTCGATTAAAACTTCTGCATACATAGTATTACTTCCCTTCATATAAATAATACCATAAACGTGTGTATTAATCAAAGAAAGATATCTCCCTAGAATGCTGGGAGATATTCTAACTTGAATTATTATTAAGAAGATGAGGCAGCCACATTAAAGATATCTACCTGTGTATATGGTTTATAGTTACTACTATATACTTCACTTCTCTTTTGGATTCTAGATTTCTTTTCTATTTCTTCTAAAGGCATTTCTGATAAACGTTTCTCTAGATATTTTTTAAGTTCACTATTCATATTTATATTTCTTTCTTCTGCTCTTCTTAAAATTCCATAACATCCGACTGGAGATAAAAATAATTTATCATTACTCTCTAATTCGATGATATCTCTCATCGTTGCAAACTTGCAATCGTTAGGTACTTTACTAGCATTTATATTTAATTTGCTTGCTAAATATGAATCCTCTAAATCTAAATAAATTTCCTTATCATATTTATAATTTACAATTATACTACTTATCTTATTACTAACACTCGCATCATATTCTTTTAATCTTTTACCTATCCATCTTATGACAGGGACAGCCCAAGAATTTCCTACTGCTCGGTATCTTACCGTATTTGTAGAGGATGTTATTTTTGTATAATTATCAGGAAATCCCATGAGTCTTTCACATTCTAGTGGAGATAATCTCCTTATTCTTCCATCTTGCAATACAAATAGTGAGCCATTATATGCCGCGGCATTTCCATTCCATTTAGTACCATATGCAGAATATAAACAATCAGTATATTCTCTAAATACTCGATATTGATGACCATCTTTTTCAAACTCTAAATTGTATTTAGGATAATACTCGATAATATCGTTTTTCTTTTCTTCAAATAATATATCTTCAGGATAAAAATCTTTCCCACCTGCTAGGACATAGAGTCTTTTTCTCTGTTGTGGTAATCCAAAGTATTTGGCATCTAATACTCTCCAAGCTACATTTCTTTTGGAACCCTTTATGATTCCAGCATTTGTCCATTTTTTAACTTGCAAAACTTCATCGAAACCCGCTAAAAGTGATATAAAACATCCAAAGGCATTAGTCTTATCTTTGATAACTCCTTCTACATTTTCCCATAATACTATAGTTCTATCTAAATTATTTTCGATTCTTTTTTTATCATTAGCATCTATAATATCGATAAATTTTAATGTCAAATTACCTCGTTCATCATTTAATCCATTCTGCCTTCCTGCAAAAGAGAATGCTTGACATGGTGTTCCACCACAAATTAAATCAGGTGTATATATTTCATTGTTTAATATTTTATTAGGTATTTGTATCATGTCTCCTAAGTTTTCTATATCAGGATATCTTTTGTTTAATACTTCTGATGGAAAAGCATCGATTTCAGAAAACCACTTAAATTTAAAGTTTAATGGTAACCATGCAACAGATGCAGCTTCTATTCCAGAACAAACACTTCCTACTGTTAAATCACTCACCTTTATTCCTCCTTTATTTTATTAACTAAATGTTCTCTCCATTCTTCTATGTCATACCAGGCACAACCAATACACCCTGTTTCTGCTTTTTTGCCTGTTCTCGGTATATTAGAATCCCAAAATTCATCTCCTTCATAAAAATACGGTATTCCAAAAATGATTCCTCTCTTTCCTGTTTGATAACATTTTCTACATACTTCCCTTTTCTGCAAGTTTCTTTGGTTTGTCAGTAATTGGAATT
>CAZIUY010000055.1:0-5282 GCA_964542625.1 uncultured Muribaculaceae bacterium
ATCTAATCTTTAAGATGCTTTCTGGAGATACTTTAAATTCTTCTAAGAGAAAGTCATCATAAAAGTTATGTATGAAAGTGAGCTTACCTTCAGTATATTTATCTATATCTTCTATTTCTTCATAGATACTGAATATATTTTTAGAAAATAACATATCACAGATAAATTCTAACATATCTTTTAAATAATTATTTTTTTCTATATTTTGAAAGTATTCTCTTTCTTCTAGAAAGTTATCTTTAAACATCTTATAAAGTGATGGATTAGTAAGAATACTATTTAGAAAATTAGGTGGTACTTGAGTATAATTATCTATTTCTTTAAACATTGTTCTTCCTCCATCTTTCTCGATTTTATGAGCGTATTTATGATCGAAGTCTCTAATTCTTGAGTACGCACCTTACCTTGTCTTTTAGCTTCTTCTAAGAGAAATAAGTGATATGCTAGAAGTTCTGTTGGTACATATATACAAATAGTATCTAAGCATGACCAATCTATTTTTACTTTATCTATATCCATATTATAACTTAAACTCCTCGAGAAAATCTTGTTGAACATACTCTACTTCTTTAGGACTATCATCCTCTTCATCGATTGTAATTAAAGTACCTTCTAAACTAATATGACTGATTTCTTTATTGGCTATCGTACTTCCTACTTTAGATGTATCCATGATAGGTATATCACTAGATTTTAAAGTATTTACTTCATCCATATGTCTTATATTTATGAGAGATTTAGAATCCATAAGTGCAGCATATGTTATATAGCATGGAGCACTCTTTATACGCTTAATTATCGGGCTACCTACTCTTGCTCTAGTCGATAGAGAAATATCCGATAGCTTTACTCTCTTAGCAGTAAGTCTATTAGTAAATACACCTAAGTATTCATTAGATTCCTTAATAGAATATCCACCGATTACGACGTCATCATCTTTTAGACTAATACCCTTGACGCCAGACGTCTTGACACCACTACTAGGAATAGTATCACTACTGAATTTTAGAGCATACCCATTTTTAGTAACTATCACTATATCACTAGTCCTTAGACTAGAGGATACTACTTCGTCATTTTCTTTTAATTTGATGGCAGTTAGTTCTTTATTATAGCGGGTAACATTATATTGTGATAATTTAGTAGATTTAACTAGTCCACCTTTAGTAACTATAATTAAGTCATCATCTTTATTAGTATCATTTATGACGAACGATGAAATAACCGTTTCATTTGGATTAGTTGCAACTATATTAGAAATATGTTTACCCATTTCTTTCCATTTAGCATCGGGTATATCATTTACTCTCATATAAAGATAATTACCCATACTTGTTATAATCATGAATTTATCTAGTGTCGATGCTTCATATATATTTAAGACGGAATCACCAGGTTTTAAGCCTGTTTGTTCGTCTGATGCTGAATAAGACTTCTTAGATGTACGTTTTAGATAACCATCACTAGATAAAACTATTATTACTCTTTCGTTTGGTATCATGCTCTCAGCATCGATTTTTATTTCTGTCACGGTATCTCTAATTTCTGTCATACGAGGTACACCATATTCACGTTTTATTCTTCTTAAATCTGCCTTTATTTCATTATCTAGTTTGGCTGGATCATTTATGATACCTTCTAGATGGTCTATTTCTTCTTTTAACCCTTTCATTCTCTCTTCGAGAGTCACGATATCTGTATTAGTAAGTCTATATAGTTGGAGCATGACGATTGCTTCGGCTTGACTTTCAGTAAAGTCAAAACTTTTGACGAGATTATCTTTAGCATCGGCTTTATTTTTAGATGCACGAATAGTCGCGATTACTTCATCTAGTATACTTATGGCTTTAATTAAACCTTCTAAGATGTGAAATTGTTTTTTATCACTAGCAAGGTCATACTCACTTACTCTCTTGACTGTCTTTCTTTGATGATCGATATAAGCATCTAAGATAGGAATTATACCTAAAAGACGAGGTCTACGGTTTACGATCGTCACATTATTGAAGTTATAAGTCGTCTGTAGTTCTGTATTCTTTAAAAGATAATTCATGACTAATTCTTTATTAGCACCATTTTTTAAATCGATGACGATACGAAGATTAGTATCTTTATCAGATTCATCTCTAACTTCTTGAATACCATCTACTTTCTTATCTAGTCTTATTTCGTCTATTTTCTTGACGAGTAAAGCTTTATTTACATCGAAAGGTATTTCATCTATGACAATCTTATCTTTACCTTTCTCGTGAGTAAATTCATATTTACAAAATACATTTATTTTCCCACGACCTGTTTCATAAGCTTTACGAAGTCCATCTTTTCCCTCGATTATTCCTCCAGTAGGAAAGTCAGGCCCTTTTACGATATTTAGAATCGTATCTAGTGTACAATTGGGACTATCTATTCTCTTGATTGTTGCATCGACGACTTCGATGAGATTATGTGGTGGAATATTCGTCGCATAACCGGCAGAAATACCTGTACAACCATTTACTAATAAATTAGGAAATCTTGCAGGTAAGACAGTTGGCTCTAATTTAGTATCATCAAAATTAGGAGCGAAGTTTATCTTCATTGCTTCGAATTTATCGACATCTCGCAAGAGTTCTTCGGAAATTTTTGCTAGACGACACTCTGTATAACGGTACGCAGCGGGTCCATCACCATCGATAGAACCATTATTACCATCGACTTCTATTAGAATGTGTTTTTGTTTCCAATCTTGTGAAAGACGAACTAATGCTTCATATACAGAAGAATCTCCATGTGGATGATATTTTCCTAAGACAATACCGACAGCATTAGCACACTTTTTGAATTTTTTATCATACGTGTTATTATCTTTACTCATTGCATAAAGTATTCTTCTTTGAACTGGCTTTAAACCATCTCTTACATCTGGTATAGCCCTATCTTGTATGATATATTTAGAGTATGAGCCAAATCTTTCTCCCATGATATCTTCTAGGCTCATATTATATATTTTATTAATTATGTTTTCCATATCTCAACACCCTACCGTATTTTACCATAAGTTGGGGCATTAAAGCAAATTTTTATAAAATGGCAATCGCGTAGACAAAGTTCGGGTGAGATAAAAAGTATCGTTTCCCTTTAACCCTTTAAAAACTTCTTTTAGTAAATTAATGGGAACACTATTACCAAATTGTTTTAATGATTGGCTATCATTTTCTATTATCTTAAATTCTTCAGGAAATCCTTGTAATCTAGCAGCTTCCCTTGGGCTTAGTTTTCTTACTTTACCATTAATATAGTAAGCACCCGTTTTAGATGCAGCACCACCACTTGAAGCAGCTAAAGTTATTCCTATACCATTTTCGTGGTAAATTCTATTCCCTTGACCGCCTTGTCCAATAATACCAATTTGTAAAGGTTTTTGAACTCTACCCTCTTTTATTGCTTCGCTTAGTTTCTTTTCATCTATATAAATATCTTTTCTTTTAAGTATATATTTTTCAGTAATTGTATCATCTTCTTTTATATCACTGATAGTTACAAACTCTTTAGATGGCTCAGGGAATTTAAATTTCCCATTATCAATATCTTTTCTTATACAAACTATTGTAATTCTTTCCCGATTTTGTGGTAATTTAAAATCTTTGGCATTAAGAATTTTATAATATATATTATAATTTAAACTATCGAGTGTATTTGATATTACTTCAAATGTTGCCCCACCATTATGGGCTTTTAAATTTTTTACATTTTCTAAGAATATAATTTTTGGTTTATGATAACTAACAATTCGTATTATATCGAAGAATAATGTTCCTCTAGTATCTTCAAATCCTTTTTGATTACCAGAAATACTAAAAGGCTGACATGGGAATCCAGCACATAAAATATCAAAGTTAGGAATATCTTTTTCATCTATTTTTGTTATATCTCCATATGGAATTTCCCCAAAATTTAAATTATAACTTTCTTGACAGTATTTATCCCATTCAGATGAAAAAACACATTGGCAACCAAAAGATTCAAGTGCATATCTAAATCCACCTATACCAGCAAATAAATCAATAAATTTCATTTTCTCTAGTTCCATTGTATGATGTCATCCTTTCATACAAATTATATCATAATTCATGGTTATATAATAACTTTTTTGATTGTGATGTTTTCAAGACTAAATGATGACATCTATATTTACTGTTTCAATTAACAACTAAATTTTCGGGCAGATTTTATCATTGATATTTCAGGTAAAGTATAGTATATTAATATTACATTTAGATGAAATGTATTAATAAATGTTAATCGCTTCCGGGTGGTGCGAGCTATAAATGATTCCGGTCGTTAAATGTTAATCGCTTCCGGGTGGTGCGAGCTATAAGTGATCCCGGTTGTAAATGAGTTTTTAAATACTTCACCTCTCGGTGGAGTTTTTAAGTTCTTTATAAAACTCATATGATACTTTTAAGATTATGATTAAAGGAACAGCAATGATGAGGCCTAAGAAACCAAATATATGACTAGAAATCGTCAAAGATATGAGTATCAAGAGAGGATTTATCTTAATACATTTACTCATAACTATAGGATTAATAATATTCGATTCGATAGTCTGAATGATGATGATACTAAGTATAGTTGCTAGGCACGAACGAATACTGATACTTAATCCTACTAATACAGCAGGAATACCACCTATATATGGACCAATAAATGGTATTATATTAGTAAGGGCACTAAAGATAGCAAGAAATATAGGATTCTTTAGACCAATCAATATATAAAATATAGAAGAAATTATAAAGATAATTAAAGTATCGATGAGTGTTCCTTTGATAAATTGACGCATAGTCATACTTAACTCTTTAATATAAGATAATACTTTTGTTTTATGTTTTAAAGGAATAAGGTGTCTAAAGAACTTTACGATAGTATCATAATTATATAATATATAAAATCCAAAGATATGTACTAAAAGATAATAAAAAATATTAGATAGAATGTTAGTACATGATGAGAGTATAAGATTGAAGTCAATTATCTTAAAGTCTTTAAGACTATCTAATAAGGGATAATTAGATAATTTATCTATCATACTCTTAATTAAATTTATGATGCTACTAGCATTAACCCATAATATAGGAATAAATTTCCAAATTAAAATAGTATATATTAAGGCGAAGATAATCATCAAAAGTGCACATGAAGTTATACTGCTAAAGTACTCTTTGATTCTTTTATATACTGGATGTAAAATCCAAGCAAATAAGAATCCTAAAGCGATAGGAAGTATAGTATTAAATAAT
>CAZIUY010000056.1:0-2033 GCA_964542625.1 uncultured Muribaculaceae bacterium
TAGATAATACTAATCTTTATCTTAAAATATTAGATAATGAAGAAGTATATAATATTCGTAAATATATACTATCAGAAGATTATATTAGAGTATACTTAGATAAAGAAGAATGGTTCTATAAAGATAATATTATATATAACTCTATAGTTATAGATATACCTTTAAAATCTTACTAATAATAGGTGAGATTTTTTAAATTAAAATGTGTTGAAAAATATTTAAAATATGATAGAATATGAGCATAATTTTGAAGGATTAGTGGGTTGTATTATGATTAAAAAATTAAAAAACAAAAAAATATTATTTTCATTACTCATATTTATAGGATTATTTATAATTTTTGGAGTATCTTTTAATAGATATACTAGTGTGTCTTACTTAGAAAATAAAACTTTAGAAAGCGAATATCTAGCACTAAATGATGAAGACTTCGTGTATCTATCTGATATAACACCCTTAACTAGTAATACTAGTTATGGTAAAATACTCATGGATACGACGAGTGCTGGTGGGAAAATTACAGTTTTAGTTAATGGTTCTACGACACAATTTGATAAAGGTATTTGGGCTCATGCGACTTCGACTTTAGTTTACGACTTAAGTGAGTTAAACTATGACTATTTTACTACATATCTAGGGTTAAATACGACCGCAGGTGGTAATGGTAATGGGGTCAAGTTCTATATTTATACTTCACCAGATGGAGAGTCTTGGGAGTTAAAAACTAGTGAAGAACCTACCGTCCAAAAGGGTAATATGAATGCAGAGTTTGTTAGCATCGACATTAAAGATGCTAACTATCTAAAACTATATGCTTATGATAATGGTGGTAATGGTAGTGACCATGCAGTCTATGCCGATGCTAAATTAGTTAAATCTTCATACTTCGATAATAGTATCAAGACTATCGAAGAGTATGATGAATTAATAAGAACAGAATATACTAAGCATGGAGTAGAAACTTCTAACTATGAAAAACTCTTACTAGAAAGAGAATTTGTTTCTAATGTCGGATACTACAATTTACAGTATTATATAAAAGAGAGTACGGAAAATGCTTCTGTTATCTCATGGCTCATGGGAGATGTCGATAATCTAAGAGATTATTTATTAGGTGGAACACCTGATGGAACGTACTCTAATTCATTCGATGTGTTAAGTAAACTTTATACGACATATAAAGAAGATTTATCTAATACGTCTTTAACTAAAAATGGTAATAAATTAAGTACTATTTATAAGAAAATGATGATTACATTATCGCTTACTCATGCCGGGACTGTTCGTTTTTGGATAGGGGATAAAGCGGGAGATGAGGGGTCTAGTACTTCTAATTATTCTGATCCAATAGAACGTTATAAAATATATAAGACTATGCTTCAAAATGACTTACTAGATGCTTCTTTTGAAACTCTCGAAATAGAAGAGATGCGTTATGTCATGGATGCTTCTATCGGCGATGAAGAGCTCATTTGGTTAAATGAATATACTACTAAGAATAACTCTAGAAATCCATATAGTTATATGATATATACACATAATTTTAATTATTTTAAAGATGATTATTATAGTAGTGAAAACTACGATAAATGGAACGAATTATACGAATTAGATAAATATGGTATAACATATCAGAAATATTATCCAAAGACATGGATGGTCTTTGAAGAAGGTGGTATTTGTTGGTTAATCTCTAACTTAGGAGAAACGATATATTCATCTCATGGAGTACCTAGTAAGACAGTAGGTCAGCCAGGACACTTAGCATATGTCTTCCTGACGTTTGATAGTAATGGTAATGGAATATGGAACTTATATAACGATGTCTTTGGTTGGACACAGACTAACTTTACTGGTTTTAGTGGAACTAGGTCATATTATAGCGAGAGATTATTGAATGGTTGGGGAATGGATTCTTATGCTAGCTCTTATAAAGGTACTTATTTACTCTTAGGAGAACGTGCACTAAATGATTTTGATAATTATGTAAAATCTGAAGAAATCATGATGCTAGTAAATTCTTATAGTGATGC
>CAZIUY010000056.1:2133-5265 GCA_964542625.1 uncultured Muribaculaceae bacterium
AGCAACAGAATCAGAAGTTTTACAATCAAAGATTGCTAATACGATGGCAAAATACTTATTAGGTACCCTAGATACAGAAGTTGCAACATTCTCATTTAGTGGTGATAACGCTGGAGTACTATCATTATCTACTAGCTATGAAGAAACTAGTGCAACATGGGATTATAGCTTGGATGGTGGAGATAATTGGACGCAAGTAACAGAACACTCTAAAAAGTTAAGTAGTGAAGAATTAGCAGAGATATCAGATGAAGATGATATAAAAGTACATATTGTAGGAACAGACTATACAGAAGAATTTATTTATACTATCGATATTACGACTGCTGGTAGTGTTTCTAGTTTACTATACGCTAACGATTTAGAAGATAAAATATTTGGAACTACTGATACGATGGAATGGAAACTACAGGATAGTACTGAGTGGTCCGCGTTTACTAGTGATACGCGTTTTGTAGGTAATAAAACGGTTGAAGTTCGCTATAAGACAAACGGTACAGTGTTAAGTGGACCAGCCACTAGTTATACATTTACAGAAAGTGTATTGCCGGAGAGTGAAAAGTACATTTCTATCGACCGCCTCACCATTGCAGGGTATTCTTCACAAGAGAAAACGAGTGAGGCTGCCACTAATGCGATAGATGGTAATATTAAGACGATTTGGCATAACGCTTGGAATGGAACTGATACAGAGAAATATATCACTATAAAGCTCGATAGTGCGACATATGTTTCTGCATTAGAATACTATCCGAGACAAGATGCATCTAATGGAAGACTATATGCTGGTAATATTTATACTAGTATCGATGGAGTAAATTGGACGAATGTGTGTGAAATATCTGGCTGGGGTAATACTGCTAGTGCTAAAAAAGTATCATTTACACCTACGGAAGCCCTATATGTCAAACTCGAATATACATCTAGTGGAGGAGGATTTGCGAGTGCTGCCTTAATAAACTTGTTTGAAGATACTACTTCTATAGTACATCCAGTAAATAATATTACATACGATATCGAAGAATTGACTACGAATCCCGTGACGGCAACTATCACATTTAATAGAGAAGTCGAAGTGTTATCTACTGGTTTTGAAAAACAAGATAACCTAACATATACTTATACATTTAACGATAATGATACTGTTTATTTACAATATGTCGATACTGATGGGACAGTCTATTATGAGACTTTAGTAGTCTCTTGGATTGATAGAGAAGACCCTATAGGAGAAGTAGAGTATGACGAGACCTCTCCAACTAATAAATCTGTCATGGCAACTATAACATTCAATAAAAAAATAGAATTTTTAAGTAATACAGTAGTATTTACACAAATAGATGATTTTACATATCAAACAGAAATTACCGATAATATCGATACAGAAGTGATGTTTATAGATGAGTCTGGTAATACTGGTTCATCTAGGATTCATGTTACTTGGATCGATAAAACACCACCTACTGCTATAGTTACATATGATATTACTACTCTTACTAACAGTTCAGTAACAGCACAACTTACGAATGCTTCTGAAGTCATCACGGTCGTAGATGGTACATCTACTCATGTCTTTCTTGAAAATGGAACTTACACGTTTATTATTCAAGATAGAGCAGGAAATATAACTAAAATAGAAGCGAGTGTCGATTGGATCGATAAAGAGTCTCCAACGGCCTCTATCATATATACTCCGAGTGATGAAACTGATGGCGATGTCGTTGCTACCTTAGTACCTAGTGAAGAAGTAACTGTAACTAACAATTTTGGTTCATTAGAGTATACATTTACCGAAAACGGTACATTTACATTCCAATTTAGTGATGCTGCTGGAAATACAGGTTCTTGTGTTGCTTCAGTAGGGTGGATTTCGAGAAGTGCTCCTACTTTACCTATCGAGTATTCACTTACTACTCTTACTAATCAGGATGTGGTCGCGTCTATCGATTTACCTGATGGTTACCAATTGTTAAGTGAAGATTATACTCATACATTTACTGAGAATGGAGAATACATCTTCCATTATCGAGATGATACAGGTAATATTGGAAGCTCGAAAGCAATTGTCACATGGATAGATAAAGAAGCACCTACCGCCCTAATATATTATGATATTACAAAACCAACATTTAATTCTGTTACAGCATATGTCGTCAAAGCAAGTGAGCATATCACATTTATCGATGGAGTAGATTACTATACATTTGATAATAATGGTACTCATACCTTTACATTTAAAGATGATGCTGGTAATGTAACTACATTAGTTGCAACAGTCGATTGGATCGATAAATTAGTACCGACTATATCAGTAGAATATAGTACTAGCACTTTAACTAATAAAGATGTTACAGTCAAGATTAGTAGTGATGAAGAAATATTTATGGTAAGTGCTGGTGGAATGGAACATACATTCACCGAGAATGGTTCTTTCCTATTTACTTTCATCGACTCTGCTGGTAATGTCGGTAATAAGTTAGTAGAAGTCACATGGATAGATAAGACTCCACCTACTGCTCTAATATTTTATAGTACAAGTGATAATTCCGTCACAGCAACACTTCAAAACTTTAGTGAAGAAGTCGAATTTATTAGTCCATCGAGTTATATATTTTATAAAAATGGTCAGTACACATTCCAATTTAAAGATAAAGCAGGAAACATTAGTTCTTTAGTTGCTCGTGTTACTTGGATTACAAATGATGAAGTTGATAGTAATCAATCTATAGATGATTCTTCTAGTTATACAGTCTCATTGACAAATGATTTTGTATCTTTGATAGTAGACTCTACTTTAAAAGATGCAGTATTGATGAAAGATACCCTAGAAATCTCTAATGAATTTAAAAGTATAGTAGGAAACTCTAGTGTTGCCTTTAGGCTTTATCTCTTAGATGATTCACAAGTTTTAGAAAGTGTGTCTTCATCGACTCTCATAATCGATCTAGATAAGTCTAAAGTATTTAAAGGTATTTATGAAATAAGAGATGATAATCTAGTCGAAGTACCTTACAAGATAGATGAGGATACTATAGAAATAGAAGTCGAAAAATTAGGTTCTTATATAATATCTTATCAAGAAAAATTAATAGAAGAAAAAATCGAAGAAGTAGAATCTAAAAGTAGTAAAAA
>CAZIUY010000057.1:0-5254 GCA_964542625.1 uncultured Muribaculaceae bacterium
AGTGATGAGAAGTCATTTATTAAAAACTTAGAATCTTTCTATTTAGATAATGCTTTGAATGGTGACTTAAGTGAATTTCAAACAACATATGATAATTATATAACACAAGGCTATAGTGAAGATGAAGCATATCAGATGGCAACTAATGATTGTATGCCTAACTTAAGTCTTAATTTAACATCAGGTTCAATTAAAAATTTTATTAATTCTAATGTAACGAATCCGACGATAAATAGTGTTGCTAAGAATATATCACAAACAATATTCAAGTAAATATAAAAACGGGAACCCAGATATGGTTCTCGTTTTTTAATCTCTTAAAATAATATTAGATTCTTACCATTCTTAATATTAGAATCTCTTACTAAAGTACCACTAGGATAAACTAATCCATTAGCGGAATCGATTAGATAATGTTGGTCTTCTATTTTAAATGAATCATATGATAATTCATTGATGGCTTTAACTAATAATTCTTTTATTCGTTGTACTCTTTCATTGACAGGTATATAAACATCATATGTTTCTAATAACTTAGGAACATATACATTAACTAATATTTTGTTCTTCATTTATTACTCCTTCATTTTCGTTTGTATTGACAGTATCGGTGTTTTCATTGATTAGTTTAACTAATTCACCTTCACCATTTTTGAATACCCAAGCAAAATCATTATTAAGTTTTTCTTTATATTTCTTGTTGATATCGGATAACTTAATGACACTTTGTTCCATAGCACCACTTCCAACCCATATACCACTCGTGTTAGTAACAGTAGAACTATACCAACTATCGAAGGCAACTTTCTTAAGTTTTAGAGCTGAATCGACGAAGATAATATTAGCATTTTTAGCACTGTTTAGTTTATCCATTAATTTAGAAATTTCTGTGCTAGAACCTAATGTTTTAAACTTTTCGACTCCACTTACTATCATCATAAAGTCATATGGAAGCGTCGGTAATTTTTGATCGACAAAATAATTTAATGTTTCCAGTAGTTTATCTTGTGTATTTGGGAAATATCCTTGGACGAAGTCTTTTTCACTAGCAAAGACATCGTCATCATCGATTATAACTGTCAAGACATTCTTCATCTTCTTAAATGTCCTTGCTAAGTTATGTATGAGTGGTACGCAAGATTCGATATCGTTAGCAGAAATAATCGTCGCTTTATCCGCTTTAAAGTTATAGCAATATGTACTTAAGTCTTCTCTTACTAGTCCTATACCAATCTTCTTTAGTGTTGGTTCTATTTGATATACCATATCTAAAGTAACTTGTTGTGGTAAGACTGGAACTCTTTCAGGAACATAAGTATTTCTCTTAGATAATTCTACGCTTAAACTCTTTATGTGATCTACTAGTTGCATATCATCACAGATACTAGCTACTTGGAACTCATATGCAATTTCTTTTTTAAATAATCCACGACCGACATAATCAGCAGGATAGACATTACCTATCTTACCTAAGATATTCATGTAATCATTTTTATCGTTCATATCGAGGACAATTTGGTTAGGGAAGTTTCTAGTAAGTCTACTATACATACCAGAAGTACTACTCGTTGCAATAATGAGTAATACACCATATCTACTACCATCACGAGCAATTCTCGTAATTAAGTCTTCATATGCAGAATAACTTTCCTGGAAAGAATCATATCCATTGATGATAGCAACATATAAAGGTAATTTCTTTCCACTACTTCTCAAGTATGTAGCATAATCTCCATTATAGTCCGCGAGTAATTCTTTACGCTTGTTTATTTCTCCATCGATAATTCTAAATAATTTATTTAATTTTTCTGCTTCGTTTGCAAATACGATATCACCTACATGAGGTAATTTTTCGAAGATTCTTAGTGATTCAGAACCAAAGTCGAATATATAGAAGTTTATATCTTCTGTCGAATAGAGGACACTACAAGAGTATACTAGTGATTTTATTAGCATCTCTCTACCTACTCCAGATAGACCATAGACGATAGTATTTCCTTCACTATTTAGTTTTAAAGTAAAGATATTTTGTGATTGATTAGATGGATCATCATATTCACCTATGATACCTTCAACACAATCTTTTTTAACATTGATAAAGTCATATTTCTTAACTAAATCTTTAATATAAATATGTTCTGGAATGTTATCGAGCCATAGTCTTCTTGCACTTACTTTATCTCTCATAGCAATAGCCGTAATATACTTAAGGGCATTAGATAATTCATCACCTTTATTTTCGACTTTGACTTTAGTTTCACTATCTACTTCGATAGTCTTGATGACGTTACCTATATTATCGATAAAAGCAAGTGACCTATCTATTTCTTTAGCGGAAGAGTTCTTAGGAACATAAGGTACTCCAGCATAACCAGATTGACCCATCAAGAATATTTCGTTATTACCTACTTGTAAGATGAATCTTCCAGCTTGTGTTATTGCCGCGGCATCGGGACATTTAATCATCTCGTTACTATCGGCCGTGTCGGCAACTTTTAAGCAGACTCTAAATTTAGTATTACTCCAAATTTGATCATTGACGACACCACTAGGCTTTTGGGTAGCAAGTATCAAGTGTACACCTAGAGAACGTCCTATACGAGCGGCACTTATTAAGTCATCCATGAAGTCTGGTTGTTGGGCTTTTAGTTCTGCAAACTCATCACAGACGATAAACAAATGAGGAATAGGTTCTTTAATTTTCTTTTCTCTAAAGAATCTTTGATATTTATAAATATCCATCGTACTTTCGCCTAATTCATCACGGGCTTCGTTAAATTTCTGTTGTCTACGTTTTAACTCACTATCGATACTGATTAGTGTTCTATTTAATTCGTTTTTATCTAAGTTAGTTATCGTACCTGCTAGGTGTGGAAGTCTTATGTTATTCTTTTTATTTTCAAACGCTCCAGCTAAGCCACCACCTTTATAGTCGATTAGGATAAATGCGACTTCATTTGGACTATAGTTAAGACACATAGATAAGATATATGTGATAATAAATTCTGATTTACCTGAACCAGTAGTACCAGCGATTAATCCATGTGGTCCATGAGCTTTTTCATGTAAATCTAAGTATATTTGATTGCCGACATCATCGACGCCGATAGTGGCTCTTAAGCTCTTGGTTGGATCATTTAGTACCCAACGATTCATCGTATTTAATTGTTCTATTTTACCTGCACCATACATATCTAAGAAACTAATAGAGTCAGGTAAGTTTCTATATTCAAATTCAAATTTAATTGGTATGCCTGATAAAACCTCAGCACATTCATCCATATTGATACTATCGTCCATTTCATTAGTAAAATTCTGTTGATAATTGTTATCTAAGTTAGTAGATAGGATAGTCGAAGTATCTGTTCCAACATTGATGAATGTTTCGCACTCACTAGGTAATCTACTTAGTCTACTTTCTTTGATGAGAAAGCCAAAACCAAAATTAACTTTGGACTCCATGACCATCTTCGTAATTCCTAATTCTCTTATACCAATATAATCATCTGTTAGTATTAAATAGTATGGTAAGAATGTATTATCTTTTTCTTTTTCTTCGTTTTCTACTACTTCTAAGTTTTTACTATCTTGAGCCCTAGATAGTAGTATTTGCTCTAAATAACTACTTATAGCACGTTCTTCATCTTCATTAGCGGAGAAGAATCTTATTTTTTTATCGTTACTAAAAGCATGAGGTAGCTTTTTGATATAAGACCAATCGTTCGTACTATTTTGAGTCGTAAAGACGACTATTTTTAAGTCATCATAACTATGGAATGTAATCAATTGGAGTATAATATTATTGATTAGGGTATCGAGCTTGTTTTCTACGCCCATGACTGCGGTTACTTTCTGATTATAAAATGAGTATCCTACTGGGGCAGATGGTATCAGTTGGTAATGTTTGGCTAGAGACTTAGCAGATTCTTTCATGTCGTCTTCTTCCATGACGAATTCATCTTCATTTAAGTCTACTTCGGCATCTAATGGTACATCACCGATTCCCATTCTAACAGTTAAGAAGTCTTTTTGAGATATTTTTCTTTCCCATAACATCCTTCTTTTATTCTTTATAATATCATAACATTCTTGTAAGGGTATTAAGTTTTCGGTTAATATTTGACTTTGTGTCGTCAGTTCTGCTTCTAGGGATTTCTCTTTTTCTTTTAAGTATTCAGTATATACACTACGACGTTTTTTCTCTTGTTCTTTTTGTTTTTTCTTTTGGAATCTTTTAGTTATATTAGGCCATAGAAAAGTCGATGCCATCATCGTCGCAGACATTAAAAGTGTCGACCATGAATCTGATACAGTCGATTCTCCACTACTGATCTTAGTTATTGCACTAAATAGTGATGATAAAGATGTTACTGAAGAAGTAAGCATAGGTCCATACAATAATATGGCTGGTGTATCATCTTCTTTGTTCTGATTTCCTGGAGGGGGAGAAATTTTTAATTTATAAGTACTTATAAAACGACGAAGACGTGGAGTCTTAAAGAAGTAATCTTCTTCTTTATAGTAATCGACTTCAGGGACTTCTTTATATTCATAAGGGTCTTCACTAAAAGCAAAGTTAGATAGACTAGGTATATTGATTTTAGAAAAATTACCAGGTTTGTTAATTAGTATTAAGTTACCCATAATAGTCATATTGATACCAAGTATAAATAAGCTATCCCCTGATTTTAAGTCTACTATATCTTTGTTGACTCTTTGATTATTGAGGTAAACGTATGCCTTAGGTTCTATTTGTAATTGCCAATTTGCTTCACGCTTAGATAGATGTACATATTTTTTTGACATAATGGAGCTAGTACAAGTTATATTACAGTCTTGACCACTACCGATCGATATATCGGCATCCTGGGCAAGTTGGTAGAATCCTACTGTATCATCATAACTTTCTGTAATATATAAAAGATGGTCTTGATTATTAAAGAAGTATGTATAAAAGTTATAACTTTCTAATGGTGCTTCTGTCGTTGGTGTATCATTTACTTTTAGATAACAATCATTGTTACTAATGAGTCTCCACTCGCCATCTTTAGCTTCTATGCTAATTAGTTTTTGAGATGGTTTAAAAGGATTAGTAATCCAAAAACTACCTTCTACTCGGCTTGGAAGGTTTAAAAAAGAGAGATGTTTTTCTTCTAATAAGATAACTTTCACTTAGCCTCACCCATTCTAGATATAATTTTAGCATGAAAACCTCATTATTTCAAATATAACAGAATAAAAATGAGAAAAAGTT
>CAZIUY010000058.1:0-5135 GCA_964542625.1 uncultured Muribaculaceae bacterium
TCATTCAAGCACTAAATATAAATATTCTAGATTATGGTGAAGAGACCCAATACTCTGAAAGTGAAGCCTAAACACCTAAGGTTACCACGTGGTAACCTTTTTAAAATTGAATAAAAACATCTTAATTAGTCCATAAATATTTACGAAAGGGGATAAATTCTTTTGAGTAAATATAAAGTAGATATTACAGGAATTAATACTAATAATCTAAAAGTATTATCGAATGAAGAGATGGAAGAATTATTCATAAAGATGAAATCAGGGGATGAGAGTGCTAAAGAAAAAATAGTAAATGGTAACTTAAAACTAGTCTTATCGATTATTTCTCGTTTTAGAAATAAGAATATCGATATGAATGATTTATTTCAAGTTGGCTGTATTGGTTTAATAAAAGCAGTCGATAACTTCGATATGGAGTATGGTGTCATGTTCTCGACATATGCCGTACCATTAATACTAGGAGAAGCAAAGAGACTAATTAGAATGAACTCACCTTTGAGAATTGCAAGGAGTATAAGAGATACGGCATATCGAATCTTAAAATTCAAAGAAGAATATTCTAATATATATGGTATAGAACCTACTAATAAGATAATTGCTAAAGAGCTAGGTATAAAAGAATATGAAATAAAAGATGCTCTTGCCGCTATGCAAGAACCAATCTCTATCTTCGAACCTATCTATAGTGATGGAGGCGATACGATATATCTTTTAGACCAAATAGGGGATAACTCGAAAGTCATCATGGATAACGAGTTACACATGAGCTTAAAAGATGCTCTAGAGAAACTTAAACCGAGAGAAAGAGATATCTTACTAAGTAGATACATTCTCGGTAAAACCCAAAATGAGATAGCGGATACCCTAGGAGTTAGTCAAGCCCAAATATCGAGGATCGAATCGAGTGCTATTAAAAATATAAAAAAACTCATGGAATGAATTATATACAAAAAAATATAATTATATAGGTGAATTTTATGCGAATGAGTGATTTACAAGCAAAAGATATCGTCAATACTAAAGATGGAAAACGAATCGGTAGAATAACTGATATCGTCGTCAATGAAACGGGAGAGATATTATACTTAGTCGTCGAACCTACGAAATTTATGAAAAAATACATGACTTTTGGAACCGAAACTAACATCAAATTTTCACAGATAGTCAAATTTGGAAGTGATGTAATACTTGTAGATTTATAAGTTTCATAGTATAATTCTTATCGTGAATGTTTATGAATAAAAAATCTTATATAACAGGTATAATTACTTTAGTAATCGATCAAATTACTAAAATATTAATAAATATTTTTATAGAACCTGATAGTAGTATCAAAGTTATAGATGGAATATTTAGTCTTACTAATATTACTAATACGGGAGCAGCATTTAGTATCTTAAGAGGAAGAACTATATTTCTTACAGTACTTACATTATTGATTATCTTCTTAATCTTAAAGATGAGAAAAGATTTCGATGATAAAGAATACGTCAATATTGCTTTTGGACTCTTAATCGGGGGTTCATTAGGTAACTTAGTCGATAGACTATTTTTAGGAAGTGTCAGAGACTTTTTAAAATTTACTATATTTGGATATAACTTTCCTATCTTTAACTTTGCAGATGTATCTATAGTTATAGGAGTTATATTATTAATCATAAATATTTTTAAGGATGAGTGCGATGGAGATAACAGTAGAAGAAAATAACAATATAAGAATAGATAAGTATTTAAGTGAAAATACTACTTATTCTAGAACTAAGATTATAGAACTAATCAAGAATCATGAAGTCTTAGTAAATAAAAAAATTATTAAACCTAGTTATATAGTTAGTCCGGGAGATAAAATTACTTTAAATCCCTCTATTACATATGATGATAATATCAAAGAAGAACATATCGACTTAGATATACTTTATGAAGATGACTACATAATAGTCGTCAATAAACCCTCTGGTATGGTCGTTCATCCTGGATCAGGTAATTACGAACATACTCTAGCAAATGCTCTTCTCGGTCATACTAAAGCACTATCTCATGAAAATGGTCAATCTAGACCAGGTATAGTCCATAGAATCGACAAAGATACTAGTGGAGTACTTTTAGTTGCCAAGAACGATTTAGTACATCGAGTGCTTGCTGATGGTTTTAAAAATAAGACTATCAAGAGAGTTTACATTGCTCTTTTAAAAGGAGTCTTACCAAGTGATACTGCAACGATAGATGCTCCTATAGGAAGAGATATAAATAATAGAACTAAATATACAGTAACTAGTAAGAACTCTAAGAGTGCTATTACCCATTTAAAAGTAATCAAGAGATTTAAAAACTATACTTTAGTAGAAGTAAGACTAGAAACAGGAAGAACTCACCAAATTAGAGTTCATATGAAGTATATCGGTCATCCCGTTTATAATGATTCCGTATATACTAATGATAAAACTACTAGTTTTGGACAATTCTTACACGCTAAAAGTCTAGAGTTCATTCATCCAGTTACAAAAGAAAAAATGTATTTTGAAAGTCCTTTACCTAAAGAGTTTCAAGACTTTCTAAATACACTAGAGTAATTATAAACTAGGGATACCCCCTAGTTTTATTGTTCTTGTAAATTATCGTATAATTAACAATTATACGTGTCCTTCTTAGTGATTTAAGTATATCACACAACACTTGAAAATCAAATGTTTTTTGAAAAAATGCTTTTTGGAACTATTATAATATATGAATCGAGGTGATGCTTGATGATTAAAAAGAGGACTTTAATATACAATGATATCTTAAATGATTGGTTATTAGAGAAGAAGAATATAAAGATACAGTCATTATATAATTATGAATATATAATTAATACTTATTTAAGTAAGACTATAGGACTTATGAGATTAAATGATTTAAGAAAAGAGAATATCGAAAATTTATTAAGAGAATTAAATGTTGCTATATCGACTAAGAAGAAGCTTTTTTATATTATAAAGTCTAGTCTTAATTATGCTTATAATAACCATCATATGGGTTATATCGATTTATCTAATATTACTTTTAAAAGTGTCTTACCATCTGTTTGTGTATTATCGAAAGTAGAACAGAAGAAATTAGAAAGTTACTTGATGGAAAAACCTAATATTAGAAAAATATGTGTATTATTATGTTTATATACAGGACTCCGGTTAGGAGAAGTATGTGCTTTAAAATGGGAAGATATAGATTTTAATCATAAATCTTTATGTATTAAGAGAACTGTAGAAAGAATTAAAAATAGTAATAGTACTTCTAAGACTATTCTAATCGAAAGTACTCCTAAGAGTATTACTTCTATTAGAGTTGTACCTATACCAGACTTTATTATAAAGTTATTAAAAGTTTACTATAGTAATGATTTATATTTTATATTATCTAATAGTCTAAAACTATATGATCCGAGATTATTAGAATCTTTTTATAGTCGTTTATTGAAGAAATGTCATATTAAACAAAATAAGTTTCATACTTTAAGACACACATTCTCTACTCGTTCGATAGAATCGAAGATGGATGTTAAAACTTTAAGTGAAATCTTAGGACACTCTAGTGTAGAAATAACACTCAAGCTCTATGTCCATCCGACATATGAGATGAAGAAGTCTTCGATAGAGAGTCTAGTAAAGTTTATGTCAAATTAATTATCGTATAATTGTTAATTATACGATAGTTTATTTTAGGAAGGAAGGAGAAAGTATGAAAAAATTAAAATTTGGTTTAGCACTATTAATGTCTTGTCTATTTTTAAATGGATGTGGCTGTTCGAGAGAGGTAAAGAGCTATACTATTACTTTCGATAGTAATGGTGGTAGTCTAGTCGATAGTCAAACAGTTAATGAAGACGAACTAGCAACAGAACCAGATGACCCAACATATAGTGATTATGATTTCGTAGGTTGGTACTTAGATATGGACGATGAAGAAGCATATGACTTTAGTACTGGCGTTACAGAAGATATAACTCTTTATGCTAAATGGGCAAGTACTAAAGTATGTACACTTACTTGTGATGATGGTTATACATTAGATACAGATAACTGTGAATGTGTTAAAAACACTGAAGTAGTCTCTGTTAGTGGTGTTAAAGTAAATGCTTCTAAAACTACTTTAAATGTCGGTAGTACTTTGAAACTTACAACTAAATTTACACCTAGTGATGCCACTAATAAGACTGTTACATGGAAGTCATCCGATACTAGTGTAGCAACAGTTAGTTCTACTGGCAAAGTAACTGCAGTTTCTAGTGGTACTGTCAAAATTACAGCAACTACTAAAGATGGAAGTTATACATCTTCTATAACTCTTACTATCAAAGACGCACCTACTAATACAAGTACGGGTTCTTCTACAGAACAAACGAGTACTGTAAGTGTAAGTGGAGTAAGTTTATCAGGTAATAATGAAGTTAGTGTTGGCTCAACTATAACTCTGACTAGTACAGTATTACCAAGTAATGCTACTAACAAAAGTGTAACGTACTCTAGCTCTAACGAATCCGTTGCAACAGTCGATAGTAATGGTAAAGTAACTGGAGTATCTGCTGGTACAGCTGTCATAACAGTAAAGACTACTGATGGAAGCAAGACTGATACCATTACGATAACTGTCTTAGGTACTACTAGTGGTGGAGATAATGAAAACGAAGATAAAGAAGATGAAACAGTCTCTGTTACATCTGTAAGTTTATCAGGTAGTACTGAGGTTAAAGTTGGTTCAACTATCACTTTGACTGCTACTGTATCACCAAGTAATGCTAGTGATAAGAGTGTAACATACTCTAGCTCTAACGAGTCCGTTGCAACAGTCGATAGTAATGGTAAAGTAACTGGTGTTTCCGCTGGTACTGCTACTATTACAGTTAAGACTACTGATGGAAGTAAAACTGACTCTATTACTGTAACTGTCAAAGAAAATGAAACTGTGACGACGAATGTTCCTGTTACATCTGTAAGTTTAACAGGAAGCACTGAGGTTAAAGTTGGCTCAAGTATTAATCTAACCGCTACTGTATCACCAAGCAATGCAACTAACAAGAGTGTCACTTATACGAGCTCTAATACGAGTGTTGCGACGGTATCATCTAGTGGTAAAGTAACTGGAAAATCTGCTGGTAC
>CAZIUY010000059.1:0-5108 GCA_964542625.1 uncultured Muribaculaceae bacterium
CTGATATACAAGAACAAGAAAACAAGTGTAACACTCACATTACTTATCTAATTATTCTATTATTTATTAGTATAATTCTCATAGTAATCGATATCGTATTAAATAGTATGGACTTGATAAAAAGTGTAAAGAATAAAAAATAAAATTGACAATGTTTGTCGGATTCATTTAAAATTAACCCCTTTTAATTTATATTTTTAAATTAGAAAGGGGCTTTATTATGCCAAGTGAAATAATTTTAGAGAATCAAGGATTAGTATACAGTATTGCTAAAAACT
This sequence comes from uncultured Muribaculaceae bacterium, assembly GCA_964542625.1. GTDB lineage: Bacteria > Bacillota_I > Bacilli_A > RF39 > UBA660 > RUG11867. The sequence goes on from CAZIUY010000059.1 coordinate 279, forward strand.
TTTATGGAGTCGAAAGGGAAGACTTAATACAGGCTGGATTTTTAGGACTTATGAAGGCATATCAAAAATATGATGCTAATAAATCTAATGCTAAATTTTCGACCTATGCTTATGGCTTTATTTTTGGTGAAATGTATGAAACTGCTAATAGGAATTTGCCAATACACATTAGAAAGCCTGAATTAAAACTTTATAAGGGTGTCATTAAAACAAAAAATCTTCTAGAAGCCAAATATGGTCGATCGGTAACTTATCGCGAGGCTTGTGAGTTCTTACAAATAGATTTTCAAACATTCACATCTATTCTCAATGCTTTAAGTACTAAAGTATCCATCGAGAATGTCGATTTAGAAGAGAAAAGAAATCACTTAGATGATATGATATTACTCAAGCAATCTTTAGAAACACTCACTCCACTAGAAAAGGACGTCATCGAAAGAAGATATATGGATGATTTAAGTCAACAAGATGTTGCTAAAGTTCTCGGGTTATCGCAAGTAAAGGTAAGTAGAGTAGAGAAAACTAGTCGGGAAAAATTAAAAAATTTCGTAAACTCATAGTATTAAATTACCAAAATATCCCATTATAAAAATGGTGATAACATGGAAGAAGAAGAATATAGACGTCTCGTAAAAACCAAAGACAAACCTACTAGATTGATAGAAAATGCTGTTATTTCCTTTATCGTCGGAGGACTTTTAGGTGCACTTTACGAAGTAATGGTATTATGGCTCATGAATATATTAGATATTTCTATAAAGACATCTTGTGGTTATGTGAGTCTCATATTCATCGTAATTGCTTCTATTCTTACTGGTCTTGGTATATTCGATACATTAATTTCCAAATATAAATTTGGACTCATTATTCCAATAACGGGTTTTGCTCATTCTGTTGCAAGTGCTCTACTAGACTATCGAAAAGATGGTTTTGTAACAGGATTAGGTTCTAATATGTTCAAACTTGCAGGTAGTGTCATTCTCTATGGAACAATATCTGGATTCTTATTTGCACTAGTAAGGGTGGTCATCTATGGCTAGTATGCGTTTTAAAAACATATATTTAAAAAATTCTTCGACTATATCGAGTAAAAACGAGAAAATTAATACTAAATATACACTACAAGACTACTTTAATAGAAGTGATACTGTCGAAAATACTGAAATAGATATGCAGAAAAAAGTCTTAAAAGATATTACGAAAGATACATCAGTCGATTTAATAATATCTGGAGAACTTTCTTGTCAGTTAGGAATATCTAATAAGACGATGAGTTACTTTGATATCCCTTATTTGGGTGTCTATAGTGCTTGTTCTACCTTCACAGAAGAATTGATAATAGCATCGTCCATTCTATCATCATCTACACTAAAAAATATAGTAGTATTAACTAGTAGTCATAACTTATCTGTCGAACGAACATTTCGTTATCCAATAGAATATGGTACTCCAAAGAAAGAAACACAGCAATTTACTGCGACGGGAGCAACAGCTAGTATCATAACTAAAGAACCGACGAATATAAGGCTAGAATGTGCGACTATTGGCAAAGTAATCGATTATGGAATAAAAGATGCTAATAATATGGGTGCAATTATGGCACCAGGTGCAGCTAATACCTTAATAGAACATTTAAAATACTTTAAAAGAGATATATCATACTATGATTTGGTTTTGACTGGTGACTTAGGTCGTCTAGGAAGTTCTTTATTTAAAACCATTCTTTCTAAAAACGATATTATCTTAAAGAACCATATAGATGCTGGATCAGAGCTCATTACAGATAAAACACTCACAGAACAAGGAGCAAGTGGACCTGTGTGTTTACCGTTATATCTAATCGAAAAAATTTTAATAAATAATAAGTACAAGCATATTCTCATTATTGGAACAGGCTCACTACAAAATCAGACTCTCGTCAATCAAAAAAACACTTTACCGAGTATCAGTCATATAGTAAGTTTGGAGGTGTCATAAGTTTTGAAGATATTTACATCATTTATTGCCGTCGGTATAATTTGTATGTTAGCATCTATCATATATGATATGACTAAATTAACACCAGGTCATATCACGAGTATATTCGTCATCATAGGGGCATTTTTAAGTGTATTTGGTGTGTATGATGCTTTAATCGAGAATCTAGGTTATGGTTTATCTTTACCTATAATATCATTTGGAAATAGCCTAGCAAACGCTGCATATGAAGGTTTTAAGACAAGTGGATTCTATGGCTTGTTTAGTAACATATATATGACTACTTCCACAGGTATAAGTGGTGCCATCATATGTGGTTTTATCATAGCATTATTATGTAAACCAAAAGATTAAATGCTTTAATCCTCGAACTTATGTGTTTGACGTGATAAAATACTAGACACTTGTTAGAAAAATAATTTATGGAATCAAAAACTATATAATTTTCACTCTAGTCACAAAAGACATCACTCATGGTGTCTTTTTAAAATACTTTATGTTATAATTAAATCATAGTAGGAGGCAAAGACGTTTAGTTTTTCTTTTAATATTGCGTGTTTACTTTTTTGATACTCTATTCTTCATTGAATAAAAAAAGAAGATATAGATAAACTGTTTACCAAGTTCGAACACCCGCTATAGAAAGAAATATGACGATGGGTACAGGATTAGGTCTTGCTATTATAAATAATTACTTGAAAAATAATACTACTACAATATCTTAATACATAATATAATATAGAAAGAGGTTACTATGAAATTACTAAAAACTTGTTTTTTAATCTTCACTATCTTCGAGCTAGCATTTTTCATAATATTTGCTTTAGCTAATTTTAAACATTTCAAAAGAAGAAAGAAATTTAGAAGACGTCTAATGATGCTATTACTACTAATAATTCTTATTAATGGAAGCATCTTAGGATTATTAAACATATATAATAAAGAAGATAATGAAGTCGAATTAAAAAGTGATAATATCGATTCTATAAAAGAAGATAATAAGACGAGTAAAGGCTTTACGATCGAAGTTATCGATGGTGTTACCTATGTCGATGGCTATATGATAGTGAATAAAACTTATCCCTTACCAGAAAGTTATATTCCCCAAAATACTCACATCGAAGTAACGAGCGAAAACTGTCAAGAGTGCATCATCTCTATAGCATATGAAGCATATAAAAATATGCGTGCAAGTGCTAGTAGTGAAGGATTGACACTGTGGATAGCAAGTGGATATAGGTCATATAGTTACCAAGAAGCATTATATACGAAGTATGTAAATAACCATGGAAAAGAAGCCGCGGATACATTTTCTGCAAGACCAGGATACAGTGAACACCAATCAGGATACTCTTTCGACTTAAACTCCGTCACGGATGACTTTGCTACTACTAAAGAAGGAATTTGGATTAGTAATAATTGTTATAAATATGGCTTTATTATCAGATATCCTAAAGGTAAGGAAGATGAAACTGGTTATAAGTATGAATCATGGCATTTAAGATACGTTGGTGAAGAGTTAGCTAAAATATTATATAATGATGGAGACTGGATGACGATGGAAGAATACTTTGGATTAACTAGTGCTTATATAGATTAAAAGCTTTACATCAAAGTGTTTTTTCCTTCGATAATTGCTTGTGAGGAAAACTTTATTATGATATTATTAAGATAGTGATGATGGTATGAAAAATAATAGAGAAGGATTTACACTCATAGAAATTATCGTTTGTTTAGTTATCCTCATTATAATTACAGGTATTTTTTCAGTAAACTTTATTAAGAATATAAATTCTAATAAAGAAAGCGAATATGAAGACTTAATAAATAAAGTAGAATCATCCGCGGATGCATATGTTACTTTACATCAGTCTTCTAGTGATGATAATTACACCGATTTACATTTAGTCATGGAAAACTATGATAACTTTACTTATATTACATTAGAAGAATTAGATGATGATGGCTTACTTACTAAAAGTGACCTCATCAATCCTATCGATGATACAGAACTTAAGGGAGTCATAAAGTTTACAAATGAGGATGGAGTCTATACTTTTGAATATATCGAAGACCCAGAAGACATAATTACTATCATATATAATAAAAATGGAGCTGACTCTATTTCGAGAACAGCCCAAGCATTTACTTGTAGCACGGATGATATTGCGACGTGTACAAATGATATCATATTACCGAGCATTACGAGAATGGGTGGAACGATATTCGGTTGGAGTACTAATCCAAACGATACATCATCTATATATAAAACTGGTTCTTCAGTAAGTACTCTCCTTAAAAATTCAACTTATACTATAAGTGAAGATAGAATTTACTTATATGCTATTACTAATATAAATAAATCAGTTAGTCTTATCAACCCATATAATAACGATGTATTATTAGATACCCTTTTCTGTACTTTATATAATAACACACAGTCATGTTCTATTACACTTCCTAACTTTACAGTCGAATCTTACTATGAACAAGTAGGGTGGAATACTAATTATGATAAGACGGGAATAAATTATTCTATCGGTACTAACATCAATGTAGATGATGATATAACACTATATTTAGATAAAAAACTTAAAGATTTTAATATCAAAGTAAATAAACTAAATAGGGTGACTTCCACAGAGACTATTCCTGCTAACTTGAATATCATATTCGTCTTAGATGTATCAGGGAGTATGGGAAGTTATAGTAGGTTAAGCAATTTAAAGAAAGTTACGAAAGAAATCGTCGATAACATAAATTTCGCTAACTCGACAGTTTCTATCGTTGAATTTTCGGATAGTAGTAGTATACTTTTAAAGTTTTCTAATAGTAAAGATACGATAAAAAGTA
>CAZIUY010000060.1:0-5074 GCA_964542625.1 uncultured Muribaculaceae bacterium
GCATCTATAACTTGATATTTTTTCCCATCAATAATTAAATTATTCATTTGTATCACCACCTTCAAATATGGACATATCGAGTTGTCCTAATATGGCTATAAAATTATTAGAAACGATGCTATTTCCTGCTTGTTTATACATCTGTGTATCACTTACGACTATTTTAAATCTATCATCGAATCCCATTAATCTTAAACATTCTCTAGGAGTTAATTTTCTGATTCTATTACCTTTAGAAATATAGTTATCGACTCCAGCTCGGTGCATTTTTCCCATAGTAGATAATAAAGGTCTAGCAATATCTAAGTCGATTTCAGGTTTAGAATAAAATTTTTTTGTCCCACTCTTCATGACATATTCTGTGACTTTATTAGATAAATAATATTTCTCATCTACATCTTTTGGACCTTCACAAATAAAGTCACCATGCCAATTAAATTGCTGATTAGCTTTCTCACATAATGCTATATCACCATTAATTTGAGTATATCTTTTTTGAAGATTTTTTTCATTTGTTACGAAAGCAATACCCTTATCATTTAAATAATACTTTGAATCAGGATTATCTTCTAATAAATCTTTCATCGTAATTTCTAATTTAATAGGTTTAGGAAATTTAAAATCGATAGAGTGGTCTTTAAATCCTACTACAAATAATCTTTCCCTATTTTGAGGGATTCCATAATCTCTAGAGTTCATAACTTGTTTGGTAATCTTATACCCTAGTTTTTTAAATTCCTTTTCGATAGTTTCCCATGTTTTCCCACCATCATGATTTAGTATACCTTTCACGTTTTCATATATAAACACCTTAGGTTGAATTTCATTAACTAATCTACAAAATTGAAATATCAAAAGTCCTCTTTCATCCTCTAAACCTTTTCTTTTACCTACCATCGAAAATGATTGACAGGGACTTCCTCCTACGAATAAGTCGACCATACCTTTATAATCTGTACCATCTAACAATTTTATATCTAAATGAAAATCATCTGGAGCAATATCATAATTTGCCATATAACTCTTCTTTACATAGTTTTGTTTTGTACTTTGAGAAGAATATAACTTATCGACATATTCTTTTTTTTCTTCCTTTGTTTTCATATGCTTAATTTTCTCTAATTCCCGAGATTCATCATATTTAACAGGAATATCACCATTATCACAAGCGAATATAATTTTATGTGGAATATTTAATCTATCTAAAGCGTGTTCTATCGAACCAATTCCACTAAAGACTGTTGCAACCCTTATCATATATTTACCTCCTTATCTTTAATATATAAGTAATTTATTCTTCTCTAATCTTTATTAGTTTAGCAAGTAAGACGATGTTTTCACCACTAGAATTAGTGGCAAGTGTCAAGAATTTATCAGTAGTTTGAGCGTTTGCTTTAAATGTAATTTCACTCTTACTAATAGATGTATTAATAAAATTTTCTATATCACTTTCTTCATTAAAAGTAGTAGTCAAATAATCATTATCTTTCGTCTTATAGACACTAATTATTTGCCATAGAGTAGAGTAATAATTAGTATAATATCTTAATATAAAATTATCATCATTACTATTCCATTCATCTTTATAAAGTGACTTTAAATCCATCATGAGAAAATTAGCAAATGTCTTATTTCCTAAGATGACAGTATTAGTACCTAGACTTTCTAAACTTGACTCATCACTTAAATAAATCCAGCCTAAAGAATTATCTTTCTTATCATAAGAGTGAGTTTTATAAAAACCATCTGATTCTGTTACGATAGGGTATGAAAAATTAGTCGACTTTATTTCTAAATAACCTATAGTCTCGGAATTAATCTTCTTTAGATTCGCCATATCGATATCGATTAATCCCAGTTTTATATAATCCCAGTAAGTATCAAATTTAGATAATCCTGATTCTGGTGTAATAGTACGTGTATATTCATCATCGACTATATTCGTAACACTCGCTTTTTCTTGGGCTAAAGCGATAACATTTAGTGAGTTAGAACGATCTATGATAAACTTATAAACACGTATACCGAGTAATATTATAATAGTGATAACTAATATGAATAGAATCATCTTTAAAAGATTCTTCCATTTTATCTTATATATAGTTTTTACTTTTGTCTTACCCATATCCACCACCTAGCATAATTATACAAAAAAAAGGTGATACTTACTAGTACCAACTTTTAATATTGTTTTCCAAAATAAATTTGACATACTGCATCTTTACCACAGACAGCACATGGTCCAGTAGGTTCGTGAGGTTCATCTAGAGGAATACATCTCGATTTTATACCTAAATCATCTTTTATTTTATCTTCACAAACACTATTACCACACCAGTTAATTTTAACAAATCCTGGTTTATTAAGAGCAATACTCTTTAATTCTTCATAATCACTTGCAAAGTAGAGCATCGAATTTCTTCTTTCGAGGGCTCTATTATACATACTAGTCTGTATCGTATCTAGTAGTTCCTTTATCGTATTCACCGCGTCTTCGATTTTGACATCTATCTTTTCTAGAGTATCACGTCTAACGAGTGTTATAGTATTATTCTTTAGCCCTCTAGGACCAATCTCTATTCTAATAGGATAACCCTTGACTTCTGATGATGCAAACTTATATCCTGGTGTCTTATCGGTTCTATCTATTTTATAAGAAATATCATTCTTCGTAAGTTCGTCTGTTATATTTAAAATAACTTCTTCCATATAAGAATCTTTTCCTATCGGAATTATGATAACTTTAGTAGGGGCAATCTTAGGTGGTAAGACTAATCCTCGATCATCACCATGAGTCATGATGATGGCTCCAATCATCCTCGTCGTTACACCCCAAGAAGTTTGGTAAGGTGTTTCTAATTTATTATCCTTATTTAAAAATTCTATTCCAAAAGCTTTAGCAAAGTGATTACCAAAATAATGACTAGTACCATTTTGTAAAGCAATTCCATCATACATCATCGCTTCGATCGTATAAGTCTTTTCTGCCCCAGCAAATTTTTCTTTGTCCGTCTTTTCCCCGACGATAACGGGTAGGGCAAGATAATTTCTTTGAAAATCTTCATAGACATGAAGCATACGCATAGTCTCTTCGATAGCTTCCTCTTTTGTCGCGTGCATCGTATGACCCTCTTGCCACAAAATCTCACGACTCCTCAAGAAAGGTCTCGTCGTTTTCTCCCATCTAACTATCGTACACCACTGGTTATATAGTTTTGGTAAGTCTCTATAACTCTTAATAATCTTTTTATAATGCTCACAAAATAAAACTTCACTCGTAGGTCTTACACAGATGCGTTCTTCTAATTCTTCATTTCCACCTTCTGTTACCCAGGCAACCTCTGGTGCAAAACCTTCTATATGTTCTTTTTCTATATTAAGTAAGCTCTCTGGAATAAATAATGGCATTTGGACATTCTCGTGACCTAATCTCTTAAACTCTTTATCTAAGACTTCGACCATACGTTCCCAAATAGCATATCCATATGGTCTTATGATCATACTACCTTTCATACTAGAATAATCCACTAAATCAGCTCTTTTGACAATACTAGTATACCATTCAGCAAAATTATCATCTCTCTTAATGATAGCTTTATTCTCAATTTCTGCCATAAATATTCCTCTTTTCTATAAATATATTAAAACATAAAAAACTAAGTAATTCAACTTTATAATAATTAAAAAATGTGGTAGACTTTTATCATGGTGAAGTAACATGGAAGATAAACGTAAAGTTAGAGTTTCTTTAAATAATCCCTCTATTCAAAGAATCAACGAAAGATGTATCAATTGTGGAGTATGTTTTAATACTTGTGAGAAAATAGTCGGAATAGATCATACACTAGAAAAAGAAGAACCTCTTTGTATTAACTGTGGACAATGTATACTTACTTGTCCTAAAGCATCTTTAGTCGAAAAATATAATTATAAGAAAGTATTAAACTTAATAAAGGACACTAATAAAATAGTGACTATATCCGTCGCCCCAGCGATTAGAAGCTCTCTAGGTGAAGAATTAGGACTAGGTGAAGGAGTTAATTTAGAAGGACTACTACCTAGTATCTTAAGAAAATTAGGATTTACTTATGTCTTCGATGTAACGCTCGGAGCGGATGGTACAGTCATGGAAGAAGCACATGAATTATTAGAAAGATTAAAGAGTAAGAACAATTTACCGATGTTTACGAGTTGTTGCCCAGCTTGGGTCAAGTACGTTAAAATGTTTCATCCTGAATTACTCGATCATTTAAGTACGACTAAGAGTCCCATCGGCATACAGAGTACTTTAATTAAAACATATTTTAAAGAGATGAGTTTCATAGATAGTGATATCATATCTGTCGTCGTCGCTCCATGTACCGCTAAAAAAGAAGAAATAATAGGAAGTAATACTGATTATATAATTACGACTAGAGAACTCTCACTCATGATAAAAGAGTGTAATATCGATATTAATGCCTTAAGACCGAGTGTATTCGATAGTCCATTAGGTAGTGGTAGTCGTGCTGGGACGATATTCGGTCGCAGTGGGGGAGTATGTGAGGCAGTCTTAGAAACTTTCTACCATATGGTATTAGGTAAGACTCCAAAGATAGATATGTTCAATATTAAATGTGATACTGGTTTTACTAAAGAGTCTTATAAAATAGGAGACTATATCTTAAATGTCCTAGTAATAAGTGGATTACCTAATTTAAAATTAATAGATAACTTAGATAAATATGATTTTATCGAAGTGATGAATTGTCACTCTGGTTGTATTGGTGGAGGTGGTCAACCATTAGGATCAAAAGCCCAGGAGGATAGTAGATATGAAAATAGAACTACTGTCTTAAATAGTATCGACAAGGTAAATGCTTATTCATATCAGAATGAAGAATTATGCCATATCTATGATACATACTTAAATCATGTAGGAAGTACTTTAGCAAAAGAGTTATTACATATCGATCATAAAAGATAATTTGTATATATGTGATTTTAATGTTATGTAACAATTTTTTGTTTTGTTAAATGTTGCAAAAGAACGCAAAATATTAAAAAAATAAGTTAAAAAGCAACAAAATAGATT
>CAZIUY010000061.1:0-5032 GCA_964542625.1 uncultured Muribaculaceae bacterium
AATTTAGGAGTATTAAAGACGCTTGATTTAAAAGTTAAATATCCAGTTAAAGATACATCCCTAGAAGGTGTATGGGCAACTTTAGAAGGGTTCGATGCATACATATTTACTAAAAAAGAAAGAAAGCATATTACTTCTATAGCATCTATTTTAAGTACTAATAAAATAGATGCTAATAGTTTTCTTACATACGAGTATGATGATATCTTATCGGCAGGATTATTAATGGGCTTATCTAAAAGAGATATACAAAATATTTATGATGCTATGCCCATTAAGAGTATTGATGATTTACAAATAAAAGGTGAAGATATCATCAAATTAATTAAAAAAGATTGTGCAACAGTAGATTATATTAAGTCTTGCTTGATAAAAGAAATTTTAAGTGGTAATCTATCTAATGAAAAGACAATACTAGAAAAATATATTATAGAAAAATGGAAGTGTGATTAAATGGGTGATACTATTGTTAAATTATATCAAAAACAAAACTTCGTCATTGGCGAAGACATCTTAAAGGCCATTAAAAGGCATAATTTAACGTTGGATGAAGCTCTTTTAATAATATATTTTTGTGGTAATAATAAACATCCTGTTTTAGATATCGAAGAAATTCAAGAAAAATTTGGAATGGAAGAATTATCTATCATGCAAGCATTTGCTTCTATTACAAACAAGAATCTAATAGCCATTAAGATGGAGAAGAATAAAGATGGTAAAGTAGAAGAACTAATCGATTTAACACCTCTTTATGAATCTTTAGCCATGGATATAGGAGAAAGTGAAAAAAAAGCAAGTGATGCTAATGTATTTTCTCTTTTTGAAAGAGAATTTGGTAGACCATTATCTTCTATGGAGTTCGAGCTCATCAATAATTGGCTCGATAAGGGTATTAACGAAGAATTAATTAATTGTGCTTTAAAAGAAGCTATATTTAATGGCTCATTTACTTTAAGATATATCGATGCTATTTTAACAGAGTGGGTTAAAAAAGGATTTAAGACCGAAGAAGATGTCAACTTATACTTAAGGGGTAAGAAGACACCTAAAGTACATAAAAATGAAGTATACTTCGATTATAATTGGTTAGATGATGAAGAATAATAAATATTTATATATTATGAAAACACTAGATGAATATTTTCCTAATCCTAAGTGTCCCTTAAATTATAAAAAAGATTACGAACTTTTAATCGCCGTCGTATTAAGTGCTCAATCGACAGATGAACGCGTCAATATGGTGACAAAAGAACTCTTTAAGTATAACTTAAAAGAATTATCTTTACTTAACTTAGAAGATATAGAAAGGATAATCAAACCAGTTGGAATGTATAAGAAGAAGAGTCAGTATATCCACGATATAACAAATATACTCATAAATAATAAGGGAATCGTACCAAATGATAGGGTATTTATCGAAAGTCTTCCTGGAGTAGGACACAAGACGTGTAACGTCGTCATATCAGAACTATTCTTAGTTCCTAGTTTTGCCGTCGATACACACGTTGCGAGAGTAAGTAAACGTCTAGGAATAACTTTAGAAAATTCATCTATACGAGAAATCGAGAATGACCTCATGAATGCATTCCCTAAAGAATCGTGGAGAAAACTACATATCCAATTTGTTTTGTTTGGAAGAAACATATGTAAGGCCATTAAACCAAAGTGTATAACTTGTCCTTTTAAAAGTGATATATGTAAAAGACCCCAAGATTGACTTGGGGTCTATTCATCGTCTAGTGTATCTTCTTCTTCGTCTATCGAAGAGGAAGGAGAACTCACCCTTACTGTTATCTCTTTACCATTACTGGCACAAGCTTTATAGATAGTATATGTACTCTTGACGACGAAAGTCGCCGTATCTCCATTTACTATCGAGGTACTAAAAGAGTTCGAGGAAGTCGTACCATAACTATATAGAGATCCATCACTTTGTTTGATAAATACTTCATAGACGACAGAACCAATATTAGTTCTATTATATTCTAATCTTTGATTTAAGTACTTTTCTGCCCAGTTAGAATAATTAGTTTCAAAATAAGATTGTAAGTATCCTGTATCGATGGCATCGGGAGTATCTATGGGGCTCCACGAAAGTAATATTTGATTACCGACAGTCGAGTAAGTTAAATTACTGACATCATCTAAAGAAGCAAATCTACTAGATACTTCAGTAGGTTCTGTCCCTTTTTTAAAATATTCAGTACTTCTTAGACTATCAGGTGTATTAGCACTGGCTAATTGAACAGGGTTAGTTTCTTTTTCGACTTCGACCGTGACGACACCACTAGGTTGTGTCCACCTAGAATTTTTCTCCATGATGCGAGTCGTTAGAGCCTTGACGATAGCTCTTCTTGCCGCCCAACCCTCACTACTAGTTAAGTAATGCTCTTTCGTATTCGATTCATAACCGTACCAGAAAGCAATCGAATAATCTGGAGAGTATGCGACCTGCCAAGAGTCACCGATTGCTTTCGATGAAAGACCTAACGCTTTATAGTCGATACTACTAGTACCAGTCTTACTGGCTATATCAGTACCACTTACAGAACCTGCAGATATAGAACCACTCGTAACAGCATACTTTAAGATCATATTTATCATATAGGCTGTTTCTTCACTCATCGCTTTTGTTCTCGTAATACTCTTCGTATAAGTTTCACCTGTATCGTTAAATACTATCTCTGTATAAGAGTATGGTTCGATATAATATCCACCTCTCGAGAACGCTCCATAAGCAGCAGATAATTCTAGAGGAGATACTCCCGTAAACTGTCCTATCGCCGAACTTTCTAATATTTGTCCATCGTGAAGTTCTGGAGTAATACCTAAATTAGTAATAAATTCATATTTATCTTCTTGACTAGTTGCTTGGAAGGCTTGCAGGGCAGGAATATTTCTACTTTGGGCAAGAGCCGTCTTAATCGTCATGATACCTTTATAACTTCTATCGACATTATTGATATCTTGTCCATTCGAATAACTATAAACATCATCGACGACGACTGTACCTGTTCCCCAACCTTCATATTCTATCGCTGGACCATAATCGAAGATAGGTTTAGCAGTCGAACCAGGTGATCTTTTTATTTGAGTAGCATAATTTAGTTGTCTTTCACCAGTCTTATTTCGACCCGCTCCTATGGCAACGATGGCTCCTGTTTCGACATCAGTAACGGCTATACCACAGTTGACGGTATCATTGACCCAGTTATAAAGTGTTCCATCGTATAATCTGTTGATGACATCTTGTTTATCAGTTTTCATAGTCGATTTAATAGTCATCGATACGACGGCAGGATCTTTTCCTGTATCATCGATAATCTCTTGGACTAATGTATCTATGAATCCTTGATATTCTGAATACGAATAACTATAACCTACTAACATATCTTCGACATCGATGGATTTAGCAATATTGGCTTCTTCTTCAGTAACATAACCATGTCTTACCATTAGATTCAATACTTGATCGCGTCTATTTTGGGCTTTATCGGGATAGACATAAGGGTCATAAGCACTCGGTGCTTGGAACAAACCAGCTATCAAGGCTGCTTCACTTAAATTGATTTCTCCTACAGACTTACCAAAATATACTTGACTTGCTTGTTCGACACCACCAGCACCATTACCTAAGTAACCTTGGTTTACATACATTTCCATAATTTCTTGTTTAGTATAAGTCTTTTCTATCTTAAAGACTGCCATATAAATATCTTTAAACTTACGTAATAACTTATCGATAGCATTATTTTCATCTACTTTATAAGTATTCTTGACGATTTGCATCGTCAAAGTAGAGGCACCACCAGCATCACTTTTACCTAGTAGCTGCTGGATAGTTGCTTTTCCAAAACGTAATAGGTCGATTCCATCATGTTGGAAAAATTTAGAATCCTCTGTTGCAACGATAGCATCGACTAAGACTTCTGGTAACTCATCGTAAGTAACATTCTCACGCTTCTCGACGCCTAACTCGGCGATTATATTCATGTCGGCATCATAGACGATAGTCGAACCTGATTTAAACAGTAGTGATGTATCGAACTCAGGACAAGTTGCAATCGTATAAATACATACCGATAATCCAGCAAGAGCGATTATAATCAAGATACTCATAATACAAATTAACAAGATATGTCTTTTCTTCTTCGGTTTCTTTTCACCTTTTTTATTTACTTTAACTTTAACTCGTTTGGTAGTACTTTCTTTCTTCTTCATATCTTGTTTGACACTCTCGTATGGTATTACTTTACTTTTAGTTTTCTTTACTTGGGTTTTGCTCATGACCATCTAACTCTCCTTTAAAATATACTTTATCTACTATTTCTAAGTAGTCTAAAGTAGGTCTAAGTTTTTCTTTTATCCTATAAGCATTATCTTTAAAAAATTCATAAGGAATACTCTTTCTTTCGTTATCACTAATAAAATCTAATAATTCCTTACCATCTAATAAATAATATTCAGAATTTATCTCGACTATTAAGAATGCAATAGCACCATGTTTTAAAATACGCTTTAGATGTAAGAACTGATGCTCATGTATATTCTTTAGTGGGAAACTCGTCTTAGAATGAGATTCTTTAGCCTCAAAATCGATATATTTTCCCCTATAAATACCATTATAATCAAATGTAGATTTATCTTTAAAATAAGCATCTTTTATTCGACCTTTTTCATAGTCGACTTTTATTAGACCTATGGGCGTCGGTTTTTTATATATAACTGCTCTATCACTTTCGATATAATAATCGTTTGCTAGATTAATTAAATACTCTAAATCCATACCCCTGTTTCGATAATCTATACAACTTTTTTCATATTTTTCTTTTTGTTTAAAGGGATAATTCATAAATTGCACCAACACCTGTCTTAATTATACTAAACAAAACACTTTTTTTCCATAATATTATAGGTATTTATAAAGTTTTTTACACTTTTTAATTAATTTATGATACTTAATTATATGATAACGGCTATTTAAATAAAATGCTTGTCTAAATCTTATATTTTTTGTATAATTCTAACTACG
>CAZIUY010000062.1:0-4952 GCA_964542625.1 uncultured Muribaculaceae bacterium
TCAAGTGGTGCTTTCGAGCAGAGTCGAACTGCTTACCTATTCCTTCGGAGGGAATCGCTCTATCCACAAGTGAGCTACGAAAGCAAAAAGATAGGTAAAGATACTTTCACCTATATATCTCTTTACTGCAATATTAACAAAAATTAATATCTTTGTCAAAATTTACTAGTTTTCTGAATGCATGAATAATAAACCTAAATTGATGATGCCAGTAATACCTACTAGTGAATATACTAATCTAGTAAGGACTGTCATTTCACCAAATAAGGCAGCGACTAAGTCAAATTCTAATAATCCTATTAAACCCCAGTTTACTGCACCCACTATGGTAAAAACTAAAGCTATTTTTTGTATTATTTCCATATCAATTAATCCTTTCTTCTTTTATAGTATGGTAATTACTTTTAAATATATACATTAAATTTTAAGTTTAAAATAAGATTATATTCACACACTATAATTATGAAAATAATTATAAAATGTTTAGAAGTCTTCTTTGCAAGATGTTTAGATGTCAGTATAGGGTCTGTTAGGACGATTATTCTCGTTAAAGGGAAAAACTTAATCGCTTGTCTTTTAGCGTTTATCGAAATACTCATTTGGTTATATGTAGCCAAAGATATACTTACTAGAGAAGATACTAATATATTTATAATCCTATCTTATGCTGGTGGTTATGCCTTTGGTACATATATCGGTGGGTTAATAAATAAATATTTAGTTCGTGGAAACTTAACAGCATTCATCGTAACGAGTATTAATAATAAAAAACTAATCGATATTTTAAAGCAAGAAAAATATGGAGTAACGACGATAGGTATCGCGGACGATAAACTTACTCTCTTACTAGAGTTTAAGAAAAAGAATATGAAGAATCTAAAAAACATCATCAAAAAAGTAGATAACGATGCCTTTATCATCATAAACGAGTCTGTTCATGTCGAAAATGGTTATCTACTTTAAATCGATGAAGAAATCTTTAACTTCTTAATTATCAGTTTACGTAATATATCTACTGGTAATACTGTAAGAGCTAATACTAGCATTATTAAAAATTCTTTAATATTTAAGCCATATGTCCTAAAGATCGAACCTCCAAAATATAATAGAAAAATTTGTACTATGACGATAAACGTTATTATAAATAAGAAAGGTTTATTCTTAGTAATATTATCTAAAATATTTAGTCTACTAGTTCTTGCATTAAAAGAGTTTAAGACTCCAGAGAAGACAAATAATCCAAAAAATGCCGTCATTAAGTATTTATTATCAGGTGAATATCTAAGAAAAATATTTAAAATAGGTGCTTTCAAGAATACTATTAACAAAAGAGCCGTATAAAGACCCGTAAATAAAATAGAAGAATACATATATTTATTGATGATAGGTTCTTCTTTTTTAATAGGTAAGGCATTCATATATTCCTTTAGGGGTGGTTCAAAAGAGAAAGCGAGTCCTGCTAGGGTATCCATAATCATATTTATCCAAAGCATTTGCATGACAGTTATGGGAGTATTAATATTTAAGAATGGACCTAAGATACTTAGAGTAAGAGCACATAAATTCATCGTCAGCTGAAATATAATAAATTTTCTAATACTTTTAAATATTGTTCTTCCATAAAGAATAGATTTACCTATAGAAGTCAAATCATTATCCAATATTACTATATCACTTGCTTCTTTAGATACTTCACTACCAGAACCCATGGCAAAGCCTACATCTGCACATTTTAAGGCTGGTGCATCATTGACTCCATCTCCAGTCATTCCTACTACTTTACCTAAAGATTGTCCAATCTTAACTAATCTACTTTTATCAGAGGGAAGAGCCCTTGCTATAATTCGAATATGAGGATATATGGCTTTTATTTCTTCATCAGTCATATGACTTAAATCCATACTAGTTAAAATAATATCATCTTCATTTTTCACAAGACCTATCTCACGACCTATATTCTTGGCAGTCTCTATAGCATCACCTGTAATCATAATAATATCGACGCCAGCATTACTGATTGTCTCTATAGCCTCTTTAGTAGAAGATTTAATTTCATCTTTTAATAGAACCAAACAAATAAATGTCAATGTTTCATAATATTCATGCCCTTTATCCGCTAACATTATGACTCTATAACCTAGTGAAGTATATTTATTCACTAAAGATTCTAATTTAACTTTATCTATATATTCCTTAGTACCATTTATAGTAAATGCATCCCTTATTTTAGGCATCAACACTTCAGGTGCACCCTTAATTAGTTCGTGAACTTTACCATCATTTATCTTCGTCGTCGCATATTTTTTTTCACTAGAAAAGTATTGTTGGCTCTCGACATCGGCAAGAGGTTTATATAACTTAGCAAAATTTAAAAGAGCTTTATCAGTAATATTTCCTCCTATAATATTACCAAACTGATCTAATTTAGACTCATTATTGAGTATCATATTTTCTAAAATATAATTCCTTAGACCATGACAATTATTGACTTCTTCGATCGTCTTTAAAACACTTCCATCATTAAGTACTACTCCCACTACTTCTAAATTACCCACCGTTAAAGTACCAGTCTTATCAGTAAAAAGTGTATTTAACGAACCAGATGTTTCTATTCCCACCATCCGTCTAACCAAGACATTATTTTTAATCATCATCCTCATATTAGACGAAAGGACGAGAGCAATCATCATGGGTAATCCTTCTGGTACACTGACGATTATTATAGTAACACCAATAGTTAAAGCATAGAGGATATGTCCTAATATAATCTTAGGAGTCATTATAGTTTCTAAAATTAATGATATATTAAAAGAATTACCTATAAAGATGACAGAAAACAAGTATGAAATCATGACTAGTATAGCACCTATCGTACCTATTTTACTTATCGTCTTAGCAAGACCTCGTAACTTTATTTTAAGAGGACTTTCGGGATTCTTTTCTAAAAGCTCTAGAGCAATCTTACCATATTTAGTATTTACTCCAACTTCTGTTGTTGTCATGTAGCAAGACCCATTTAAGACGATAGAACCCCTATAAACCATATCACCTTTAATATGTTCTATATCTTTAGTTTCCCCTGTAAAACTAGATTCATCGACAGTTAAATACCCACTGATAATGCGACCATCCGCAGGTATTACATCACCACTAGATAACCTTATGATATCACCGACGACGACTTTTTCGATATCCAATTCCATTACTTTCCCATCACGTATGCACGTACATTTAATCTTAGATGCTTCTTTTTGAATCTTCAAAAAAGCTTTTTCACTTCCATATTCACTTATCGCCGAAATGATCGATGCCAGTAATATAGAAATGACTATCCCTAAAGTCTCGAACCAATCGAAGTTTTGAAATAAAAAAACAGTTTTAACTGCTAAGACGATAAGTAAAATCTTGATAATAGGGTCTCCTAATGTTTCTATCAAGAGATGTATAAAACTGTTTTTTTTCGTCGTCGATATCGTATTAGAACCGAATTTTAATTCTTGTATCTTTACTTCATTAGAGCTAAGACCATTCATTTAAGTTCACCTATTAAATGATATTCCCTTGACTCTATTTTATGAATAAATTATTTTATATCGTCTAAATCTAAACCTTCTTCTTTTATGATATCATAGAAATCGACTTTGAATTTAGCAATATCTTTCTTTTTAGCATCTTCATAAATATTTTTAGCATTGACTACAGCTTTATAAATATGTTGTAACTTAGCTTCTTTTTTATTTTCATATAAAGCATAACTCAAAGCATTAGATAAAATCGTGAGACATATATCTGGATAACGACTCGATATTTCATATACTCTTTTATATTCACTCGTCATATCGACTATAAAACGCATGATACGTTCTTTGATGAATGGGGTATATGCTAAAGTAACACCCGTTTGTGCTTCTAACTTGGGGAGTGTTCCCATGAGAATCTTGACGGTCGTATCGGCATCGGCTTCTTCGACGTTAATTTTTTGAAAACGTCTATTAAATGCTCGGTCTCTTAAGATGTAAGTTTCATATTCTTCTGTCGTCGTTGCTCCTATCATCTTAATAGTTCCTCTATCGAGAGCAGGCTTTAACATATTTGCAAAATCTATACCACTATTTTCATTTCTATTTACTAAAAGGTGTACTTCATCGATAAAAATAATCGTATCTTTTTTCTCTTTTAATTCTTGAATCAATAATTCTATCCTATTATCACTTTCGTGCTCGACCGTGCCCATAAGACTAGTCATATTTAATTTATAGAGCTTCCACCCTTTTAGAGCATCAGGGACAGTATTATTTTGAATACGATAGGCAACACCCTCGACGATAGCTGTCTTACCTATACCAGGTTTACCTACCAACATAGCACCTTTTTCAGGAGTTAAAAGAGCAAGAATAACTTCTTTAATTTCTTCATCTCTTGCAATGGCGGGATCTGTTATATAATTATGGCTAGTCAATTCTTCACCATAATTTGCTAGTATACTAAATTTTTTCTTTGGTTCCTCTAAACTGAATGTTTCTTCCATCTTCAACACTTCCTTTATATAGTATATCAAATATATATATGGTTAAACAAGTTATTTTCGCAAAAAAATTCTTGACTATATAATCATTTTAGTTATATAATTAATATGCAATGCCTGATTAGCTCAGTCGGTAGAGCGCACGGCTGTTAACCGTTAGGTCGCAGGTTCGAGTCCCGCATCAGGCGCCATTTTGAATATCAAGCAAATCCTTTTATTGGGTTTGCTTTTTTAAATCGATATAGTATTTTAATTAAAATAATACGAATAATAATAAGAATTATGTTAATACATCACCTTGTCTTTTAAAGTGATGGGTGATAAAATTTATAACGAAATGAGAGCTTTAATTATAAGTCTATAGAAAGGAGAATATTATGTTTGAATTAGTATCAAAATATAAGCCAAGTGGAGACCAACCTGATGC
>CAZIUY010000063.1:0-4899 GCA_964542625.1 uncultured Muribaculaceae bacterium
ATTTTAGCAAAATAAAGAAGAAAAGTAAACTTTTCTTCATATATAATTATATAATATTAAATAAATCATTATCGAGCATTAATAATGCCATATTTTCCATCTTTTCGTTTATATACGACACTCGTACATTTTTCCTTAGCATTTTTAAATACAAAGAAATCATGTTCAGTAAGTTCCATTTGTAATATTGCTTCTTCTTCGTCCATCGGTTTAAATTCGACTTCCTTACGACGTACTATTAGATTTTCAGAACTTTCAGGTTCTACTTTGTCTTCATAAGCTAGGACAAATCCTTTTTTGTCTTTATATCTACTAGATAACTTGGACTTGCTCTTTTTAATTTGACCTTCTAATTTTTTTTGGACTAAATCTATAGCAGTGTATAAGTCAACATTTGCCTCTTCTGCACGTATTGTGAATAATTTCGTAGGTACTGTCACCTCGATAATTTGTTCATTCCCTCTTATTCTGACCTTAACAATTACATCTATATCTTCAGCATTATCGAAGTATTTAGAAAGTTTATTTAACTTTTCTTCGATATACTCCTTTATAGATTCTGTAATTTTCACGTGGTCTCCGTGAATTGAAATTTTCAAAATTCATCAACTCCTATAACCATATTACCATAGATTTTTGGTTTTGTAAAATCACTTAGTCACATTATTCATATTTAAAAACTTTTTCCAAATAATATCGATATCACTATAATGTATGTACTTATTATCACTTTTACCTATCATAATGGGATTAAAGTCAAATTCTTCTCGAGTAAGTTTTTTCTCCTTACTTACTAAAGTATAATAATCATGATCGAATATGACTAAATTTTCATCATGTGTTATTTTACTTGTAACTACACTAAGAGAGATAAACTTTACTTTATTATAATCGAATACTTTTAATACTTCTTTATATAAAAACTTTATATCTGAGTTACATACATCATTATAAAGGACTATAAAATTTGGTTTTAAGTAAATAGTACTTAAATTTATTTTAGAAAGTATTTTTCTAAGACACTTTTGACACTCTTCTACATCTTTTATTTCTCCAAAAGAAAAGAATGTACTCGTATCAGTATCGATAATATTCTCTTTCTTTAAAAGACTCCTATATAAGTAAATCTTATTATTAGTCATGTAAAATAGTATAGTTTCTCTTTTTAGGGTCATTATCTCAATAAGTCATCTACTTGCATATTATAAAAGTCATTAGGATCGATGATTTGTCCTTGGTAATTTACTTCGAATAATAGACTATTATCATATGATTCATCGATATTTATATGACCACTCATACCAATAACATCACCTTGTTTGATAGTATTTCCTACTTCGATATTTACTTCATCTAAACAGTGATAAATAGTAATTAAGTTGGTAGAGTGCATTACTTCGACGACGTGACCTAATAGTTCATCTTCCGTTATACTAGTAACTGTACCATCTAAAACAGCGACGACTTCGAATTTATTTTCACTAGTATATAATATTCCCGTATTCTCCATGTAAGTATTTTTATAAAAAATAAGGCTCTTTAATTGATTTTCTTCACTATCTTCAATATTATAAAAATTCTTCGTAATTACAATATTATCTCCGACGAATGGTTTAATAATAGTTTCATTTGGAACTTCTATTACTTCGACGACATCATTATTTTCGATAATATCAGATGGTATATGTACATTATCATTTAGAACTGCACTTTCATAATCTGAAGACATGAGCGAACCTACAAGTACTATACTAATAAAGATAACACATAAACTGACGACATATAATGCTGGGACTACCCAACTCTTTAATTTTAATTTTTTCATTTTGCTCTCCTTACATTAAAGAGTTTGGTTAATAGTTTATAATTTATACATTTTTTAAATTACTTATGTCAACTCCAGTATAATAATGTTTAATAATTTCATCATAAGTATATCCATTCATCGCATAACCATTGGCTCCATACTGACTCATGCCGACTCCATGACCAAAACCTTTAGTCGTTATTGTAACTGTATCACCTAGTTCGATTTCAAAGGATGTACTTCTAAGACCAACTTTATTGACGAAAGTCATACCATTTATAGTTTTACCACACAATGTTATATTTTCGACATAACCTTCATCGTTATATTTAATTTCATCGATAGTCAAGTTATCACATGAAAGACTAAATAGTTTTATTATATTTGATTCTTCGAAAGTTCTCGTCACCAAAAAACCATTTATAGAGTCATCTTCATAAATAGATGATACTCCTTTTAAATAATCACGTTCTTCATTAAAAGCATATATGGCATCTTGGGTATTACCACTACTCATGGCAAAGTATAACGATTCTATTATTTTTCCATTATAAGTTATTACTTCTCCTTTAGTACTATTAACTGCAGAGCTTATTTTATTATAATATTTATCGAAATCACTATCCCACATACTGAGCATTTTGTCTTGGTCAATGTAAACTTGTGTTCTCGTATCATCTGTTACATCATAAGACTTATTACCGTTTTTACTCTTTCGATAAAGGGCATAGGTTCTAGCGGCTAAGGCTTGGGCTTTTAAGGCTTCTATGTTGAAGCTTGCGGGCATTTCTCCAGCGACGACTCCTATTACGTATTCTTCTAAGGGAATATTTATGATATCATCTTCTCTTAAGACACGAATAATCGTATCATCTTCAATAGGAGTATCCATTTCACTACATTCTTCGTTATCTAAAAAACTAAATTTAGATAGTACACTTCCATTACTGCTTTTAGATAAATAAAAATTAGTTTCACTATCTTTATAAACGAAACTAATTACTACCATTGGTACTAGTGCTACTGCTATAAAACATAATAATTTTATTTGTTTCACAGTATCTTACTTACCTCCAAAAAGTTTATTATAAAACTGCTTACCAATTCTGATAAAGCAAGAATTAAGATAATAGCAAACATATTTGCTTCGATATTTTTGTTCTGTTTAAATATTCTATTTAAGTCAACACTCGACATAGAAAACGATACACATAATACACTCAGCACATATATGATCATCTTATAATTCATTATATGTTCCTCTTTCATATGCTAGAACTTTTTCTTTTCTTCTTACATATTTTTCTTCTTCGGTACAAAAAGGAGTTCTAACGAAAACTTTTATGCACTCTGCGGCAAATCTAGGATTCATGTTAGCGTCCATGGCAATGATATTGGCATCATCATCATGTCTCGAATATTTTGCTGTAAGCATACTATTTACTAGAGCACATCTGATTCCTTTAACTTTATTAGCGGCAATACACATACCGATTCCCGTACCACATATTAATACTCCAAAAGTATCAGTTTTACCACTTACACTCGTTCCTACTCTAAAAGCAAAATCAGGATAATCGTCTCGAGGATAATTATCAGGACTTTCATCTACTATATCATAGTCACATTCTGATTTTAAAATACGTATTATTTCTTTTTTTAATTCGACACCCCTGTGATCTGTTGCAATCACTAATTTCATTCATTTTTACCTTCTTCCATTGCTTTAATAAATACAGGCAAAAGCCCTATGTTCCCTTCTCTATGTGGTGGTAATTGATATATATCGTGACCAGGAAATTCGTTACCTTCTATTAAAAATGGTTTTTTTACACCAATACAGACGTCCCACCCGACATATCCAACTTCAGGAATAACCTGTGATGCTTCTTTACATAATTTAATTACTTCATTCCACATAGGAATCTTTAGACCGACTATTTTCTTATTCGTATAGGGATGTATGGAATATTCATTGTGTTGTTTATCGATGGCTTTATAATTAATAATTCCTGTTTTGATATCGATGGGAGCGGCCAATCCTTCGTGATTAAAGTTATCGACGACATAACCTTTATTTCCCATACGTAGGAAAGTTGCAACGACAGAGCCATTCAAAGTGACGACTCTAACTGTATTTATACTAGATGGGTGTAAGTCACTTATTATCTTACACTGTTTAGCTTCTTCTTCTACTAATACTCTCCCATCCTGTATGAGCATATCATATAATTCTTTAGGATTATAGTCATTTACCGATATTTTTTCTATACCCTTACCACAAGTGCCACTATTTGGTTTTACGATTATTTCTTTTTTACCTTTTAAAAATGTTTTAAATTCATCGATATTATTACCATCTAAATATAACCAATCACGCAAGAGATATTTATCAAATTTTTTATTAAATTCATACTTATCTCTAAAGAATTTTAGATATTCTTTTTGATTATATTTTTTCATTATATCATTATTTATTCCCCGCGTAACGATCGTCTTTCGTTCTTCTTTTGTCATATTATACATTTCGAATAATTGATAATCCATATATCCAGCTTGATATTTGAATCCACATATTATAGTATCGAAGAAAATGATGATTCTCGGTTTATGACATTTTTTATGGACATCGTCTATGGTCTTAAAATAGTTTTTAAAATTCATATCTTTTATTCTATTTATTATGTATTTGAACTTTCCCATACATTCCACCCTACCAAATATTATATCATAACTTAGAAATAATTAAATATATGTCTTTTAATATTTTTAAAAAAGACTAGTTTTCACTGTCTTTAATATTATATTTCTTATTGAATTTTTCTACATTACCAGTCTTCTTGTGTTTCCCTTGGGCACCTGTATAAAATGGATGACAAGCACTACAAATTTCGACATGGATATCTTCTTTTGTAGATTTTGTCTTAAAGGTTGCACCACAGTCACAAGTGACAGTACATTCCCTGTATTCGGGATGAATATTTTTTTTCATTAATATCGCTCCTTCCGCCATGACGATACTTTCACGCCATAGAAATTTAATACATGGGTATTATATCATAATTATTTAAAAAATCAAACAATTATTCTTT
>CAZIUY010000064.1:0-1624 GCA_964542625.1 uncultured Muribaculaceae bacterium
AAAAAGCAGACATTCTATTCTGCTTCTTCTAAGGATTCCCTATATTGTTCGTGGAAATCATCTAAAAGTGAGTTTAAGATAAGCACATCATCGACTATTTTGACACCTTCAGTTCCATCTTTCGTGACTTTCTTTAAAATCGTATATGTCGATGTCGGTTTATCTTCGCTATCTAGTAAGACCGCTAAAAAGTAATCATCCATCGTTTCACTTTCTAGAAGTATTCCATATCTCTTACCATTACCTAATGTAATTATCGTATCTTCTTTCATAAGTCCTCCTACATCTTAAAACCCTTAGTACTAGAAGTATTATCTAATGAATTTCTTGCTTCAAAATTTGGATCATCTCTATATTGAATTTCAAAATCAATATTACTTTTAGCTTTCTTGAGTTTCTTAAGTAACTTCTTTTTCTCCCAACCTTTTAAAGACTCTGATGTGTTTATCGATGATGTTATATCTCGGTAAACTTTATCTAACTCATCGTTCGTTTTAAATTCTATATGTTCTTGGTATTCTTCTATCTTGTTAACAGTCTTTTGATACTCTTGAGATTTTTTACGAGGCATACAAATTCCCGTGCCTAGTAATCCTAATCCGACGGCACCGCCTGCTAACATTTTATCTCTAATACCTGCGAATTGTGAAGCAGCATCTAATGCTTTATGCGTTTCGGAGATTATAAAGTCAGGTAACTTTAGTGAGTTTAAAGTCCATATACCTGAAGCACTATCATATGCACTTTTAATATTGGACATTCCCGTTATTTTATTAGCAAGTGCAATATTAGCATTGTGTAATGTTCCTTGAGCCGCAACCTCCAATTTAGATGCTTCTTTTGCATTATCTAACATTAGTACTGCTAAGTTAGCCGTCTCTTGACTAGAGTTCATCGTTTTTAAAGCTGGTATTAAGGCAGGTAATCCAACGGCACATGATAAAGCAATTGCAGTAATACCGAGACCAATTAGTATTGGCTTTTTATGTTTTTTTAACCAATCCCATTTAGATACCTTAACGATTGGTTCAAAATCTTCTTCGGATTCCTCTCTAGTAGAACGGTTGATAGCATCTATTTCTTCATCGGGCAAAGCTTGTGAATTACTATCTAGATTAGATTCTTCTATTGGATGTGAATCTTTAACTTTTGTGACCTCTTCTTCTACTTGAGGTGTAGAGTCAACATTCTTATTTAGATTCATACTGCTTAAAGCTTCTGTAACAGCTTTTGCGACAATACTCTCTAATTCTTCTTTTGTTAAATATATTATTTTTTCATCTTTCTTTTGATTTGAAGTTTCACTACTCCAAGTCGAAGCATTATATGATTTAGCGGGCTCTGATTCGCTAAAGTCTTTAGCACTAATCACTTGTGAGTCCACGATATGTTCGTTATCATTTGTTGGAGTCGTACTATCGAGGTTATTAGATACGTCTTTATGGTCGACTATTCTTTCTGGTAACTTCGTTTGTTTTCTTATCTCTAGATATGCATCATCTATATCCTGAGTGTTTAACATCTTCTCCATTTTTTTTAGAGTATTATACTCATCTTTATATTCTCTTAAGACCACATCACCTGAAGCAATTACGAATGTTTTATTCCCTGGACGAGATTTCTC
>CAZIUY010000064.1:1724-4891 GCA_964542625.1 uncultured Muribaculaceae bacterium
TCAGTTTTTAATGACTTTTCCATTTTTTTAAGAGCATTATATTCATCTCTTTGTTCCTTTAAGACTACATGACCTGATGCAACTACGAACGTTTTATTCTCTGGACGAGATCTCTCTTCGTCGATTTCTTTGAATCGTTTATTAATTAATTCTAATTCTGATTCACGCATATTTAATTCATTAGTGCTTTCCTTTTCACTTTCTTTTGGTGCAGGAAATGCTGTTATGAAATCAGTATCTATTACTTCGTCATTAGGATGTTTTAATTTTTCTTCATCACTACTACTTAGTTTAGGTAACATCGTACTCATTCTTAAATTTAGATACTCATTATCATAGTCTTGCTTAGAATTGTTTTGTAAAATTTCTTTCATTTTCTTAAGTGCGATGAATTCATTCTTATATTCTTCGACGACTGTATCGCCATCGACCATTACTACTGTTTTACTCTCAGGACGCAATAATTCTTTATGTATTGCCTCTATTCTATCCTCTATTAGTTTTAATTCAGATTCATAAATTGTCATAGTTTCCTCCTCTTGTTTAATAAATTATAGCACTAACATCATTTTTAATGCAAGCATAATATTAGGTAAAATTAAAGGGCATATCGCCCTAAAATTTGGATTAAACTAATTCTACTGTAGCTCCAGCTTCTTCGAGTTTACCCTTAAGTTCATTTGCTTCATCAGCAGAAATGTTTTCCTTTATATTACCGCCATTATCAGCAACTGCCTTAGCCTCGATAAGTCCAAGACCTGTTATTTCACGAATAACTTTAATAACTTGAATCTTTTGAGCACCAGCATCCTTAAGAACTACTGTCTTTGTAGTACTTTCTTCTTCTGCTGCTACATTACCAGCTGCAGGTGCAGCAACAGCAACAGCACTAGGATCTATTCCTAGTTCCTCTTTCATAATATCATTTATTTCTTTTAATTCTAAAATTGTCATTTCCTTAACTGCATCGACAACTTCTCTTGGTGTTAATTTTGCCATTTAAATCATTCCTTTCTTTTATTAATTATTTTCTTCTAATTTTTTGGCATACATATCAATACCGATTGCAAAGTACTTAGCATACTCTAAAATACCACCTGCAAACATCGTAAGTAATCCATCCCTCGATGGTATAGTTGCATATTCTTTAATCTCATCGAGTGAAAGTATTTTACCATCTGCATATCCTGTCTTTATTTCGACATTATCCCTATCTTGTGAAAACTTAGAAATAACCTTAATTGGTTCTAATAAATCTCCACCGAACAGAATTGCATTAGGTCCTTCCCAAAACTCTTCATTTTCGATGTTAGCATCTTGAAATGCTCTTTTTGCAAGGGTATTCTTATATATTTTAACCTCACTACCGGATTTTCTTAATTCCTCACGAAGACTTGCCATATCACTTACTGTTAATCCTTGATATGTAAAGACAATTACAGAAGCACTATTTTTTATTTTATCTGTAATTTCACTAACGACTTCTTTTTTCTTAGTAAGATTCTTTTCACTTGCCATATAAAAACTCCTTTCTTTAAATCACTTTTGAAAAAACTTTCCCAAAGGGAAAGCATTAATATATATCTTAAGTTTCCCCTAGGTAGGATTATTAAAACATAATTTCGTTCCCTACTTTCTTCGGTAGATGTCTTTTCAATTACACGGTTATTATATAATAAGTGTTATTATTTGTCAAAAGAATTTTTGTCAATACTAATTCCTGGCCCCATAGTGCTAGAGATGACGATAGAATTAATATAGTTTCCTTTAACAGATGTAGGTTTTGCTTTGATAATAGCGTTTACTAAATAGTCAATATTCTCGACTAGTTTCTCACTATCAAATGATGCTTTACCTACTGAAGTATGTATTATACCATAACTATCAGCACGGTACTCTATCATACCTTTTTTAATATCTTCTACAGTTTTAGCAGGTGTAGTAGTTACTGTACCTGTCTTAGGATTTGGCATTAGTCCCTTAGGACCTAATATCTTACCTATCTTACCTAATGCGGGCATCATCTCTGGTGTTGCAACGATTACATCGAAATCAAACCAGTTTTCTTTCGCCATCTTATCGATAAGATCAGTTTCTCCAACAAATTCAGCTCCAGCAGCCTTAGCTTCTTCTCCGGCTACACCTTTAGCAAGAACACAAACTCTCTTTGTCTTTCCTGTTCCATTTGGCAACACTAGAGAACCTCTCATTTGTTGATCAGCTTTCTTTGTATCGATATTTAAGTTGATTGCTATTTCGATAGTTCCATCAAAGTTGGTAGTTGCTGTCTTTTTAGCAAGTTCGACAGCTTCGCTAACAGAATATTTCTTATTCTTATCTATCAATTTAGTAGCTTCCACATATTTTTTTCCAAATTTTTTCAACTTTTTTCCCTCCAATCGTGGTTATATTTAAGAGCGGATTATTAAATTATTTATTATTCTTCAGTTGCTTCTTTGTCTTTTTCATTAATGACTTCGACATCTACAGAAGTATCATTTGCACTTGCTTCCATTTCGGCGAGCTCAGCATCACGTTTAGCTTTTTCAGCTTCTTCCTTTTGTGCTTCTTTTGCTTGTTCGGCAAGTTCTTTATCATTAAGACCTTTGACAGCAACACCCATATTACGGGCTGTTCCTTCGACAGTCTTCATTCCATCTTCAACTGTATATGCATTCAAATCAGGTAATTTAATCTCTGCTATAGCACGTAAATCATCTTGTGTAATAGTTGCAACTGTTTCGTTTGCACCCTTAGCACTACCTTTATTGATTTTAGCATATTTCTTGATTAAGAATGATGCTGGTGCAGTCTTTAAAACAAAATCATAAGACTTATCTGCATATAAAGTTATTTCAACAGGTACGATATCACCCATCTTATCCTTTGAAGCATCATTAAATTTCTGACAGAATTCTGCTAAATTAATACCTGCAGGCCCTAGCACAGTTCCGACTGGTGGAGCTGGTGTTGCTTGTCCGGCTGGTATTTGTAGTTTAATTTTCTTTAAGATTTCTTTTGCCACGAAAAACACTTCCTTTCATTGTTTTAACGTCGTCGTGGTATGGGCTAATCCGCTATTCCCCTCCACGAAATTATGGTAATAAATTTATTACCGATAAAGACTATAACATAAAACGAGTTTTAAATCAAGAAAAAGAAGTACT
>CAZIUY010000065.1:0-4886 GCA_964542625.1 uncultured Muribaculaceae bacterium
TAACTTCTTTATTATTTTTATAATCATAATAAATAACTCCATTAGAAGTATCGGTATTACCATAATCTATTTTTAAAATATGTTTTTTAGGATTAATTAGTTCTAAATTATATATGTTTTCTTCTAATTCATAGGCTATCTTATCATCTTCGATATAAAACCATTTATCAGTTTTATAGTTTTCTAATCTATTAATTACTCTAAATATATTATTTTCTTCTTCTCGCAAGTATTTATTATCAGTATCTTCTAGAGTATATATAACTTTACCAGTACTAAGAGAAATAATTTGTTCTGTATCTATAAAGTCTGTGATGATGGCATACTTATCTAATGAATCAAATGAATCTGAAAGATTGACTGTTATATAGTCTTTATCCCAAGAGAATCTAGTATGCCCCGTATAGTCGATGATACCAGCCTCTTTTTTATTATTATCCAAGAAGGAGAAATACCCACACCCGATATACTCGAGATAAACATCACCCTCGTAAATAATATTTAGATTTGCATCATAAATAGTATTTCCTACTTGCCATATATCATAATCTTTATAAAATACTGGTTCATCATCATACCCTGTAGTAATAGTAGTTTTTTTGGTATTAGATGAATCGATAAAAGAGTATTCATGTTCCTTGCTACTTACGAGAGCGTATCCAAAATGAAAGTCTGTTGCAAAATCATAAGTTGGTTCGATTTTGACTTCACCATTCGTACTCATGAATCCTAACTTGTCATTAACTGATATTTTTATTAATTTCTCGGTATCGTAATAATCACTTATAGAAGTACTACAACGTCT
This sequence comes from uncultured Muribaculaceae bacterium, assembly GCA_964542625.1. Lineage (GTDB taxonomy): Bacteria > Bacillota_I > Bacilli_A > RF39 > UBA660 > RUG11867. The sequence continues at coordinate 806 of CAZIUY010000065.1, forward strand.
ATCGAAGAAGATACGAAAGGATATAACGAAAAGAGCAAGTATCACGATAATTAGAATACCAAGTATTCTATTTCTATTTACTAATTTTTTAATATCCATTACTGACCCCTTCTATTTTTACTAATTAGTTCCATATCGTCTGTTAAGTATTTAATTCTTTCGATAATTCGCCGAGATTTAACTTTATCGACGCCTGTCTTAGTTAAACTAAGGTGTATTTCTAGTTCTTCTAAGTTGAGATTAGAGGTAAAGAATGTCGGTAAATTAGCATCCATTCTATACTGAAGAATAGTACCTAAAATTTCATCTCTAGCCCAAGGAGTGACTGCTTCCGCACCAATATCATCTAAAAATAAAATACTAGATGTCTTAATTTTATTTATTTTAGAAGCAAAATCGACATCGAAAGCTTCTTTTAGACTTCTTAAAAGTTCAGGATAATAATATATTGTTATGTTTATTTTGTATTTAGCTAGTTCGTTTAACATGGCACATATCAAATAAGTCTTACCAGAGCCAAATGATCCATGAAGATATAGACCCTTTTGATGAGGATTATCATTATAAGTATCATAGAAGTTTTTAAGCCATTTGATGACTTCGACTCTCTTAGCATCATCTAGTACTATTTGTGACATCCTAGCACTTTTTAGACCTACGGGCATATTATAATAGTTACAAGATGAATTGATGCTCTCTAAGTATTCTTGTTGATACGAACAAGCGACATAATTAAATGTGAGGGTTAGGTCATTCTTATGAGGAGTAAATGCATATCCTTTAATTTTATTATGGCATTCATGTAGACTCTTACAATTAATACAATTATTATGTTCTAGGATAGTAGCTTCTAGTTTACTAGTATGTTTCATTAAACACGACTTATCGAGATTTAATGTCTTTACTAAGTTATTAAAGTCGGGATTTTTAAGAGCTTCTATATAACACTCTTCTAGTTTACGATAGTCACATTGACCGAATTGTACTTCCATTTTATCACCTAAATTCTTTTAACATACTTTCTAATTCTTGTTTTTCTTCATCTGATATTTCTTTTACTTCTTGAGTTTTATTAAACCAAATAGGAGTCGGAGACTCTTTGATTTCTTTCGATTTAGAAGAGAAAACTTTTGTCTTATTTTTCTTATGTTCTTTTTCAGCAATACGCATTGCGGCATCCGCAGTTTCGATGCCGATTCGCTTCCATTGTCCAGCGATCGTTTCTACATAGTTAGATGTAAGTTTATTATTGTTACTCTTTAAGACATAGTCGACTAAGACATTTATGACGCTTGGTTTTAGTTCTAAGTCGACGGCTAAATATTCTAATAGTTTTAAATCTCTTGCCGTCGGTTCTGTTCCATGATATTTACTCCTTAAGAAGTCATAAGGGGTCGTATTTTCAAATATATAGATCATTTTACCACGGTTAGACATATCACCCTCAGGACTCTTTAAATGTTCTGGTTGAGTTCGATAAATTAAAGTCGGTAGAGAACCACTATTATTAAACTGGTAATATTTACGAGCATTTTTACGTAATGTCTCTTTATCGATGACGCCATTTTCATTTACGACCATTCTCAGTAGTTCACTCATTTTAAGTGTATCTAAGTCATAGACGAATGCTAGAGAGTTTATCAAGTTGCGTGTTCTTTTATTTAATGCTTTACTACTCAGTAATCCTTTAGGTAGAGAGCTTTCTAATAGGGCAAAATCGATATAGTCTTCACTAATCTTTATTCCAGGAGATATAGTATGTTCGACTTCGTCTTCTGTAGGTAGAGAAATAGAACTAATGGACTTGAAGTTAACATCGATCGAAGAAGTAATTTCTTCATAATCTTTAGGAGTAGAAGTATCACTTTTATAGTAAGATAGAAGATCATTATATTCTGTACTTCCAATATTATTATAAAGGACGACACTAAATATAGGGTGATTAAAAAACTCATTTGGCGTCAAGGGACTATAAATTTCATAATAGTATTCATTTACTTCGCCACTTTTAAAGTATGATCTTAATAGTCCTAGTGATTCTAGTGACCTTCTAGCATTAGTAAGTGGTTCTAATCCGAGCTTTAAACTAGTCATCAAGTGATGATGATTATATTTTTCTTTTTTTCTTTCCATATCTTGCCATAATAAAAAATAAAGACTTATAGCATTACAGCCAATTATAGGTAAATAAAGATTGATGATAGTCTTTCTTTCATAGTCAGTTAAAATAGTCTTTCCAACTACAGAGTAGACGTCTGCTGGCAAGATAGTTTTTGGATACATATTTATCACCTGTAAATATTTTATATTAGTTTCCTAAAAACTTCAATATTAAAAGAAGCCTAACGTGCTTCTTCTTGTACTCTAGTTTCCCTTATGACGGTAATTTTAATCGTTCCAGGATATTGTAATTCACTTTCGATTTTTTCTTTTAATTCACGTGCAATCTTATAGCTAGTCAAATCATCGATTTCATTTGGTTTTACCATGACACGCAGCTCACGACCAGCTTGCAATGCATAAGATTTCTCTACTCCATCGAAGTTATTGGCAATTGCCTCTAGTTTTTCTAGTCTTTCGATGTAGTTTTCGAATGAATCGTTCCTTGCTCCTGGTCTAGCCGCGGATAGAGTATCGGCGATAGATACGAGCCATGAAATAGTATTCGTCGCTTCTGTATCACCATGGTGAGACTCGATAGCGTTTATGACGCAAGCATCTTCGTGGAACTTCTTAGCAATAGTTGCACCAATTTCGACGTGTGAGCCTTCTATTTCAAAATCGATTGATTTACCGATATCGTGTAATAATCCAGCTCTCTTAGCAAGGGTAATATTTTCTTTTAATTCTCCTGCCATTAGTCCACATAGTTTAGCGACTTCTAAAGAATGCGTAAGAGCATTTTGACCATAACTAGTCCTAAAGTGTAACTTACCGATTAATTTAACTAATTCGGGGTCTACTTTGTTTAGTCCTAACTCTTGAATAGCATTACTACCTATTTCTAGGACTTTAGCATTCATATCCTTGCATACTTTATCGTATATCTCTTCGATTCTCGCTGGATGTATGCGTCCATCTTTGATTAGTGATTCGATCGTTATCTTAGCAATTTCACGTCTAAAAGGATCGAAAGATGATATGACTATCGCTTCTGGTGTATCATCGATTATCAAATCGACTCCTGTTACAGATTCGATAGTACGAATATTTCTTCCTTCACGTCCTATTAGACGTCCTTTCATCTCATCATTAGGTAGACTGATAGTCGTCACAGTCTGTTCTGTTGCGACATCATCTGCATATTTTTGCATAGATTCGACGAGTAGATTCTTCGCTTTCTTATCTGTTTCTAAAAGTGCTTCTTGCTCACGTTCTTTTATCATCGAAGCAATTTCTGAAGAAATAGAATTTTCTACTTTCGTTAAAATTTCTTTGCGAGCCTGTTCTTTAGACATCTTAGAAATGCCTTCTAACCGCTCAATTTCACTTTTTAATAGCTCATCCATACGTGCTTCTTTTTCTTGGATTTTGCCCTGCAATAAATTTAAGTTTTCATTTTTTTCTTCGAGTGCATTATCACGTTTTTGTAATAATTCTTCCCTCTTATCTAGTGATTTCTCTCTATCCATGAGTCTAGACTCCGAGGCAAGTAGTTCACTCTTCTTTTCTTTAACCTCACGATCTGTTTCTAGTTTCAGCTTGTGAGATTCTTCTTTTAATTCTAATAAGGTATCCCTCTTATTCTTATCGGCTTCTTTTTTAGCATCTGCGAGGATTTTTTCAGCCTTTTTGCCTGCACCAAAACCTGTTATAGTAACCATGATGATAGTTACTATGATACCAAGAATTAATCCAAAAATCAGAAACAATATGGATAATAATACTTTGCCCATATTTTTCCTTCACTTTCTATTAATTTATAGATATATAACTTATCTACATTTTAATTATAATTTATTTTGGATTATAAATCAAGGTTATCTTATCTTCTAAAATATTCACAAAATGCGATTCACTAGTCGATTTTTCTTGTAACAAAGGCACTTTTGTGGTACTATGAATATGTCAAGGAAACTTG
>CAZIUY010000066.1:0-4872 GCA_964542625.1 uncultured Muribaculaceae bacterium
TAGTCAACAGTAGGGGTGACTATTTTTTGTTAAAAAATTGTTGACTAAATACTTTTCAAGTGTTATATTATTTGTGCAATTAAATCGAGGTTCTACTTAGGTAGAACCTGGATTTATAAGAAATTTGATACACCAGGTAGTGTGTATATAGAAAGGGATATTTATGGCTACAATTAACCAACTTGTAAAAAAGAACAGAGACAAAAAGGTAAGAAAGAGTAAGAGCCCTGCATTAAATGTAGGATTAAATAGCTTAAAAAGAAAGTCAACTGATACTAATCATCCTCAAATGAGAGGTGTTTGTACTCGTGTTGGTACTAAGACTCCTAAAAAACCGAACTCTGCTTTAAGAAAGTATGCACGTGTTAGATTATCTAATGGACGTGAAGTAGATGCTTACATTCAAGGTGAAGGACACAACTTACAGGAACATAGTGTCGTATTAGTTCGTGGTGGACGTGTTAAAGACTTAATCGGTGTAAGATATCACATTGTACGTGGTGCTCTCGATACTCAAGGAGTAAACGATCGTAAACAAGGACGTAGTAAATACGGTACTAAGAAACCTAAAAAGTAAAATTAAAGAAGGAGGAAATAATTATGCGTAAAAGACGTGCAGAAAAACGCGATGTATTACCAGATCCTATATATAATTCTAAAGTCGTAACGAAGTTAATCAATACTATCATGCATGATGGTAAACGTGGTACTGCTGAAAAGATATTATATGAGGCATTTGATATCGTCAAGGAAAAAACAAATGAAGACCCAATGGAAGTCTTCAATAAAGCAATGGAAAATATCAAACCAGCACTTGAAGTTAAGTCTCGTCGTGTAGGTGGATCCAATGTCCAAGTTCCACTAGAAGTAAGTGAAACGCGTAGTCAAGCCTTAGCATTACGTTGGCTAGTAAATTATGCTAGATTAAGAAATGGTAAAGGTATGGCTTTGAACTTAGCAAATGAAATTATGGATGCAGCAAATGGAGTAGGTGGAGCTGTCAAGAAACGTGAGGATACTCACAAGATGGCTGAAGCAAATAAAGCATTTGCTCATTACAGATGGTAGGTGACTAATTATGACAAGAGATGTACCTATTAGTAAAATTCGTAACTTAGGAATAATGGCTCATATCGATGCTGGTAAGACGACATTTACAGAAAGAGTATTATTCCATACAGGTATTACCCATAAAATTGGTGAGACTCACGATGGTGAATCACAAATGGATTGGATGGATCAAGAGAAAGAACGTGGTATTACTATTACTAGTGCTGCGACTACTGCTCACTGGAAGGGTTATAGATTTAATATTATCGATACCCCAGGACACGTCGATTTTACTGTCGAAGTGCAAAGAAGTTTAAAAGTACTAGATGGTGCTATTTGCTTACTAGATGGTAATGCTGGTGTCGAACCACAAAGTGAAACAGTTTGGAGACAAGCGAGTGAATATCATGTTCCAAGGATGGTCTTCGTCAATAAGATGGATAAGATTGGAGCAGACTTCCAATTTAGTCTCGATACAATAGGAACGAGATTAGGTGTCAATTATGCACCAATACAATGGCCTATTGGAGCAGAAGACAATTTCGATGGTATCATCGACTTAGTGGAAAGAAAAGCATATCACTACGATAAAGAAGAACATGAAAATCCTACAGAAATAGAAATTCCAGAAGAACTAAAAGATATCGTCGAGACTAAACGTCTCGAATTAATCGAGAAAGCTGTCGAGTTTGACGACGCGTTAATGGAAAAATACTTAGAAGGTGAAGAGATTTCTATAGAAGAAATCAAGTCTGCCATCCGTAAGGGTGTCTTAAAGGCTGAGTTCTTCCCTGTAATGTGTGGTAGTGCTCTATCTAATATGGGTATCAAGTTAGCATTAGATGCAGTCATAGATTATATGCCTGCACCAACTGATGTTGCTTCTATCGATTGTACTGATAAAAATGGTAATTTAGTACAAAGACATCCTAGTGATGATGAACCATTCATGGCTATGGCATTCAAGATAGCAGCAGATCCGTTTGTCGGAAGACTTGCATTCTTTAGAGTATATTCTGGACATCTTTCAGCGGGCTCTTATGTCTTAAATAGTACTAAGGGAGAAAAAGAAAGAATCGGAAGAATCTTACAGATGCACGCTAACCAACGAAAAGAGATAACAGATGTCTTCTGTGGTGAAATTGCCGCAGCAGTAGGACTTAAAAATACTACGACGGCCGATACACTATGTGATGAGAAAAATCCTGCTATCATGAATGGTATGGAATTCCCTGATCCAGTTATCGATGAAGCCATCGAACCTAAGAGTAAGGGTGACCAAGATAAGCTCAGTATTGCCCTACAAAAACTTGCAGAAGAAGATCCAACTTTCAAATATAGAACCGATACTGAAACTGGTCAAACAGTCATCAGTGGTATGGGTGAATTACACTTAGAAGTGTTAGTTCGTCGTATGAAAGATGAATTTAATGTCGATTGTAATATCGGTAAACCACAAGTTGCATATCGTGAAACCATTACAGTTCCAGCTGAGTGTGAAGGACGTTACGTCAAACAATCTGGTGGACGTGGACAATATGGTCACGTCAAGATTAAATTCGAACCAAATCCTGATAAGGGTTATGAGTTCGTGGACGAAGTCGTCGGAGGTGTCGTACCTCGTGAGTACATTCCTGTAACTGATAAAGGATTACAAGAAGCTATGGCTGGTGGTATGATTGCAGGATATCCTGTCGTCGATATTAAAGCTACACTATATGATGGATCTTATCATGAAGTCGACTCTTCAGAAATGGCATTTAAAGTTGCAGCGAGTCTTGCACTTAAAGATGCTGCCAAGAAGTGTAGTCCAGTACTTCTAGAACCTATTATGAAAGTAGTAGTCGTTACTCCAGAAGAATATACTGGTGCCGTCATGGGTGACTTAACTGGTAGACGTGGTAAACCGATGGGTCAAGAAGCTCGTGGTAATGCCATTCAAATTACAGTTATGATGCCTCTATCAGAGATGTTTGGTCTTGCAACGACACTTAGAAGTGACTCGCAAGGACGTGCTTCATTTACACCGGAATTCGACCATTATGAGCAAGTTCCTAAAAACATCGCTGATGAAATCATCAAGAAAAACAGTTCTAATTAGAACTAAATAATCTAGTTGTCAAAAGATTTAAAATAAAATGACACTAAGACAAAATAGTACTTGATATTTAGTCGAGTATTAGATAAAATAATGTTAATGAAAAGAAAGGAAAATTATTATGGCAAGAGAAAAATTTGATCGTAGTAAAACACACGTTAATATTGGTACTATAGGACACGTCGACCATGGTAAAACAACATTAACTGCTGCTATTACAAAATACTTCAGTAAGACATTTATGGATTATTCACAAATCGATAGTGCACCTGAAGAAAAAGAACGTGGTATTACAATTAATACTGCACACGTCGAGTATGAGACTGAAAAGCGTCACTATGCTCACGTAGACTGCCCAGGTCATGCTGACTATGTTAAAAACATGATTACTGGTGCAGCACAAATGGATGGAGCAATCTTAGTTATTGCTGCAACAGATGGACCTATGGCCCAAACAAGAGAGCATATCTTACTTGCTCGTCAGGTTGGTGTACCTAAAATCGTCGTATTCTTAAATAAGTGCGATATGGTAGACGACCCTGAATTAATCGACTTAGTAGAAATGGAAACTCGTGAGTTATTAGAAGAATATGGCTTCGACCCTGACTGTCCTATCATTAGAGGTTCAGCTCTAAAAGCACTTGAAGGAGATCCTGAAGGAGAGAAAGCTATCCGTGAATTGATGGCTGCAGTCGATGAGTATATTCCAGATCCAGTTCGTGATAACGATAAACCATTCTTGATGAGTATCGAAGATGTCTTCACTATTTCAGGACGTGGTACAGTCGTTACAGGACGTGTAGAACGTGGACAACTTAAATTAAATGATGAAGTTGAAATCGTCGGTTTAAGAGAAACTAAGAAGACAGTTGCAACTGGTATCGAAATGTTCCGTAAGTCATTAGACTTTGCTGAAGCAGGAGATAACGCAGGTGTACTACTTCGTGGTATTGCTCGTGAAGACGTAGAACGTGGACAAGTTCTTGCTAAACCAGGTTCTGTTACTCCACATCACAAGTTTAAAGCATCTGTCTATGTCTTAACTAAAGAAGAAGGCGGACGTCATACTCCATTCTTCTCAAAATATAGACCTCAGTTCTACTTTAGAACTACAGATGTTACTGGTGTAATCGAACTTCCTGAAGGAGTAGATATGGTTATGCCTGGAGATAACGTCGAAATGACTGTCGATCTTATCAGTCCAATAGCACTTGAACAAGGTACTAAGTTCTCAATCCGTGAGGGTGGAAGAACAGTTGGTGCTGGTTCTGTTACTGAAATTATCGAATAACAAAAATTTCCTAGAGACTCTAGGATTTTTTTAATTACCAAATTTAACCATGCAAAAAACGAAATTTTGTATATCTAAACTATAAACAAAAAGAAGATTATCTGTTATAATCTTCTAGAGGGACTTAATTAGATTGTTTAGTTATATCTATAAATTCTCTGTTCGCTTTTAAGAATTTAAATAACTGATCTACTTCTTTATTACTGATTTTTTGGTTACTTTTGATATAACCATACTCTACTAAGATACTTTTAATTAAGTTTCTCTTTTTTATTTCCTCTTCGATTTCAGTAGAAGCATTGTCATTACCTAATAAATAATCAGTAGTGACATTCAAGGTTTGAGCAACTTTCACAATCATCGCGTTATCAGGCTCTGTTATCTTTTGACACCAGCGATTCACTATTTGTTTATCGATATTAAGTTTTTGTGC
>CAZIUY010000067.1:0-4863 GCA_964542625.1 uncultured Muribaculaceae bacterium
TAGTATGACTAACATAGAACTAATAAATTATATAGAAAACTTAGCAGTAGAAATAAAGAATGATACGAGAGTGAATGATTACTTAATAAATCTATTAAATATCGATAGAATCGATACTAAAATAGATGAATATAAAGAGTATTTAACGAAATATGATAGTTTTGAATTAAATGTCTATAATCGTACCATAGATGAAACAGGAGTTCGTATAGAACTAAAGGGAATAAAAGATGATGATGAAATAGTATTATCATATAGTAAGAGTGATACTAATAAAGTAATAGAATATAAAAATAATAATAAAGTAGAGTTCTCTTTGACACTAGAGGGAACTCTCAATAAGAATTATACTCTGATAATTATATATGATGATAAAGAATCGACGATTACAGTCGAAAAGAATGATGAAACTGTAGGTAAAATAAATACTATCAATTATACTAATAATGGTACTTTATATTATGCTGACTTTTCTTTCATGATTAAATCTTCATCTTCTAATACTTATTCTGTTTCTTGGACTATCAATTTAACTACTTTAGAAAATAATAAAGCGACATATCAAATAAACTCATCATCCCTAGTAAATACTAATACGAAGATAACTTCTAAAAATATAAATTCTCTTATGAAACTAGATACTTATTTAAAAAATAATGATACCAACCTAGAAACAAAGATAACGGATTCACTTAGAAGTATTAATACATCCGAGGAAGAAGTATTAGAAGAACCCAGTATAGAAGAATAGACGAATGTCTATTTTTCTTTATGTAAATATTTTAAAAAAGAGTATTAAATAATTTCTAATTATGCTAAAATTATTATGATAATAAGGGAGGAATCGATTATGCAATATGTATATTCATTCAAAGAAGGGAACAAAGATTTAAAGAGTATTCTAGGTGGTAAGGGAGCTAACTTAGCAGAGATGTCTAATCTCGGTTTACCCATTCCAGGTGGTTTTACTATTACGACAGATGCTTGTCATGAATATTATAAAAACAATAAGACGATTTCTAAAGAAATAGAATTTCAAATACTATCTAAATTAAAAGCCCTAGAAGAATCGACTGGGAAAACTTTTGGTGATGCTAAGAATCCACTTTTAGTTTCCGTTAGAAGTGGGGCACCGATAAGTATGCCGGGAATGATGGATAGCATAATGAACTTAGGTATGAATGATGCTATTGCAGAAGAGATATCGAAAGCAAATCCACGTTTAGCTTGGGACTCATATCGTCGTTTTATCGAATTTTATGCAGAAGTAGTCATGAATTATCCAACTGATAAGTTTGCAGGATACTTAGAGACATTTAAAGATACTCGTGGGTATAAAACAGACTTAGATCTTACTAGTGATGACTTAAAAACGATTACCGAACAATATAAAGATAACTATTTAGAAATAGGAGGGGAATATTTCCCAGAAGACCCTAAAATACAGCTCATGAAGACGATAGAAGCCGTATTTTGTTCTTGGAATAATGACCGTGCTATTAAGTATAGGCACCTAGAAGGTATAAGTGATGATATAGGAACAGCTGTCAATATCCAAGAGATGGTCTATGGCAATATGAATGACCGTAGTGGAACGGGAGTATTATTTTCGAGAAATCCATCTACGGGTATCGATGAATTGACAGGAGAATTTTTACTAAATGCCCAAGGAGAAGACATCGTTTCAGGTGTTAGAACACCTAGACCAATTATAGAACTAAAAGAATTTAACGAATCATTATACCAACAATTATATGATATATCGAAGTCGATGGAGAAACACTTTAGGGATGTCCAAGATATGGAGTTTACTATCGAAAATGATAAACTATATATCTTACAGACGAGAAATGGTAAACGTACTCCAAAAGCTAATGTCACTTTTGCACTTTCTTTCTTAAAAGAAAACTTGATAGATGAAAAAGAAGCACTCTTGCGTATTAATCCGAGTGACTTAGAAGTCTTACTAAAACCGACTTTTGCGGCTAAGACTTTAAAAGATGCTAAAATATTGACGAGGGGTCTTGCAGCAAGTCCAGGCGTTGCCGTCGGGCACTTAGTATTTAATAGTGAAGAAGCAAAAACACTAAATGATAAGGATAGTATACTCGTTCGTACTGAAACGAGTGCTGAAGATATCGACGGTATGATCTATGCTAATGGAATACTAACTAAAAATGGTGGTCTAACGAGTCACGCGGCTGTCGTTGCTCGAGGCTTTGGAGAGTGTGCTGTATGTGGTGCTTCGGAAATGGAAATTGATGCAATTAACGAGACACTTACAGTAAATGGTATGACGCTAACGAAAAGTGATTACATCTCGATAGATGGTTCAACTGGTAATGTTTATCTAGGTAAATTACCTTTAGAAGAAAATAATACTAATAACGAACTATTAGAAACAGTCTTAAATATATCTAAAAAATATGAGACTATCAAAGTAAGAGCTAATGCTGATACTTTAGAGTCTACTTTACAGGCTAAGAATTTTGGGGCAGAAGGTATAGGTCTCGTTCGTACAGAGCATATGTTCTTTCAAGAAGAACGTATCCTAAAGATGCGTGCTATGATCTTAGCTAAGAGTGATATCGAAAGAAATGCATCTTTAGATGAATTAGAAAATTACCAAGAAAGTGACTTCTATGAAATTCTAAAAGTCATGGGAGAATATCCAGTCATAGTTAGATACTTAGATCCTCCTCTACATGAATTTTTACCTAAAGAACCAGACGATATTGCCGCTTGTGCAACTAGCTTAAATATTAAAATCAAAGATATAACAGATAGACTAAAAGAACTTCGTGAAGTAAACCCTATGATGGGCTTTAGGGGATGTCGTCTAGGAGTAAAATACCCAGAGATAAGTAAAATGCAAACGAAAGCTCTAATTAAGGCTATGATAAGACTCAAGAAAGAGGGAATAAATACTAATGCCGAGATGATGGTACCATTGACTACAGATGTCAAAGAATTTGTCTATATTAAAGACATAATCGATAAGACCGCCAATGAAATCTTCGAAGAAGAAAACTTAAGAGTAGACTATAAAGTAGGAACGATGATAGAAACACCTCGTGCGGCTTTGATGAGTCAATTGATAAGTAAATATGCAGACTTTTATTCATTCGGTACAAATGATTTGACACAGTTAACTTATGGATTATCTAGAGATGATGCAGGTAAGTTCTTAAATTATTACTATGATAAAAATATATATTCGTTTGATCCATTTAAAACTCTCGATCAAAAGGGAGTAGGAATGCTCATGGAAATTGCTAAGACGACTTCTACAAAAAAGATGGAAATGGGTATTTGTGGCGAACATGGAGGGGATGCCGCGTCTATAGAATTTGCTCATAAACTAGGACTCGATTACGTATCATGTTCACCATTTAGAGTACCAAGTGCAAGACTCATAAGTGCTCAATTGAAACTTAAAAATGAATAAACCATATATAGACCCATTTCTAGAAATACTCCCCAAACTAGATTTACATGGAGAAACTAGCGATACTATAAGAGCACTTATCATCGACTTTATTAACGTAAACTTGAAACTCAAAAAATATAAAGTGCAAATAGTCCATGGAAGACATGGTGGAGTACTAAAAAATAAAACACACGAAATTTTAAAAAAGATTCCGGAAGTAGAACGTTATTATACGTATTATAATAACGATGGAGTAACCATCGTCGAATTAGAGGAGACAAAAAACATCTAGTAAAAAATAAAGAAGTATGATAGAATTAAAAAGTAATATAAAATAAGAAAGAGTGATAAGTATGGCATTTGATAAACTTAAAAAGATGCTTGGTGATGATGACGATAAAGAAACTGTTACCGATGAAGATGGATACTATACGATAGATGAATCTAAATCCTCTAATTCAAAAGAACCTGCTAATCAAATGATTTTAGTAGAACCTCGTGCTTATTCTGAAAGTCAAACTATTGCCGATCATCTAAGATCTAAAAATACTGTCGTCGTAAATTTAAAACGTGTAACAGAAGCTCAAGCAAAAAGAATTATTGACTTTTTAACAGGAACGCTTTATGCTATAGGCGGTGATTTACAAAAAATCGGACCAGGTATTTACTTATGTACACCAAAGAATGTTTCTGTCCAAGGTAAAATTTCCGAAGAAGACGAAAAAGGAAAGAAAGACGAAGAAGACTGGTAATAAACTAGAGGGAAGTGAACTATGGAAAGGTTTAGTAGTTCTTTTAAAGGTTATAACATCGAAGAAGTTAATCACTTCGTAGATGAAATGACTAAAGAATATAGTTCTATAATCGATAAACTTAAAAGTAAAGATTATGAAATAGAAGAATTAAAAAGAAAAATAGAAAACTTAGAAAAATCACAAAATTCTAGTTCTCTTGCTACTATTTATAATAATGGTGAAGAAATAACTAGGTTAGCTAAAAATGAAGCGAGAACTATTATAGATGATGCTAAGAAAAATGCTTCCCGTATAGTAAATGATGCTCTTCTAGAAGCAGATAAAATAGAATATAAAACAGAAACTTTAAAGAGAAATATGGTAGTCTTTAAAAGAAGAATGAAGACTATCGTCAAGTCTCAATTAGATACCATCGAAGATATAGAAGAAATTAAATTAGATGAATAACTTTACATCTATTTTTTTTATTTTAATATTTTTTGCTGGTAAATACGATATTTTTTCTTGAAATTTTTCTGTAATTACTCTATACTTGTTATAGATTAAGGGTAATATAAATACCCTAGAAAGGAAAACATTATGAAAAAAGAAAATATTAAAAAGGTAGGAGTAGCAGTTCTCTTACTAACTATTTTGTTACTTGCTGGAGGTATAACTTATGCTTTCTTCTCTAGTGGT
>CAZIUY010000068.1:0-4738 GCA_964542625.1 uncultured Muribaculaceae bacterium
AAGTGTGTTTGAAAAAAAGAAAAGCCCTTAAATAAAGGCTTTAAATACTTAATGGTGCACCCAGAGGGAGTCGAACCCCCAACCTTTAGATCCGTAGTCTAACGCTCTATCCAATTGGGCTATGGGTGCATATTATTAGTCCCTTAAGACTAGTAATATTATAACATAATCATCATATAATTCAAGTGCAATTTAAAGTGAGGATTTAGGTTTCATTTGTAAGTGTTTAGTTTGACTTTCATTGGTTTTTCCTAAAATCTTCGAATTGACAAAGTTAATTAATGTTTCTGAATCATCAGTATATTGCGTGAATGGTAAACTATTTGCTAAGTCATCTAAATATTAAATCTGTCTTTTTAAAAAGTCGTAAATTAGTAGCAAAGCATCCTTTTCATTAAGTCTTTCTAGTAAATTATATAATTTATTAATTAGTTCTATCATAGCAAGTAACACGAATTTTATTCTTTCGTTCCAATATCAAATATCCAAAAATTTTTCCGTTTAATGGATTATATGCTAGTTTAAAACTTAAAAAAGTGGAAAACTTTATGTTTCTCCACAGTTAATCCATGTTCTCTAATTCACCCATGATATACGGTACCATCTGTTTTTTCCTACTGATGATGCCAGGTAAGTAATATCCTTCATACATTTCTTCTTTATTATATGCAAGTTTGATAATCTGCTCGGCATTAGATGAATATAAGACATAAGATCCATTATTTATCACATCTGTTACATATAAGGCAATAAACTTGAATCCTTTTAGTTTACAAGTTTTATCTAAGAAGTCGATAAATTCTTCTTTTTTATTTAAAATTTCTTCATAATCTAGAGTCAATACTTGACCTATTCCAAATGACATTCCATTTGCTTCAAATTCTTTATAGTCTTTGAATACGATTTCATCGATCGATAAGTCTTGAATACTAGAGCCTGCCTTTATCATATCCATACCAAACTTTTTATAGTCTATATCGGCAATTTTAGATAACTCTTCGACAATTTGACGATCGACTTCTGTCGTCGTCGGACTCTTTAAGATAAGTGTATCCGATAGTATACCAGCGACCATTATTCCTGCGATATTTTTAGGAATCTCGATACTTGCTTCTTTATATAAATAATAAAGGATAGAGTTCGTACTTCCTAAAATCATATTTCTAAAAGAAATGGGAGCGGTAGTAGTCAAGTTTCCTATCGCATGGTGATCTATTATTTCTAAAATAATTGCTTCATCTAAGCCATCGACACTCTGTTTTGTTTCATTGTGATCTACTAAGATAACTTTTTTTCTATCATAAGAATTAGTATCTAATAATCTTAATAGTCCCTTGCAAGTTCCTCGTTTATCGACGACAGGATAATTAGTATGTTTTAATTTATTAGATATTTCAAAGAAGTCTGTAAGATAATCGTTAGCATCGAAAGTAACAGGAGATTCATTTCTCACTATTCCTTTAATATAATTAGATAATCCAATAAGTTTAGATACTTCGAAGCTCATCTTTGCCGTCATGATGATATTGACTTTATTTTTCTTAGCAGTCAAAAATTCTTCTTCATTTAGTTCTTGATTACCTACTAAAATAATTAATCTTGCACACTTATTTATACAATAATCTAATACATATTTTCTACTTCCTACGATAACTATAGAATTGCGGTCTATTTTTGCTTCAGCAAGGAATACTTCACTACTGAAAGCTGCGGCCATGATATTACCATGTAAATCATCATCGAATCTTAGGATTTCTTTCCCATCTAAGACTTTTAAGACATTATCATATGAAGCATTCAAATAGTCGAAATCTCCTCTTATAGAGTCTGTTGCTATCTCTTTTAAAGATACATATCCGATGAATTTATTTTTATCCTTTACGACAGGTAACCCTGTTATACCATTATCGACCATATATGTATAGGCTTCATAGATAGAACTATTACCATTTATCATTATATCTCTCCTAAATGGTATATCTTTAATTTGAACTTTGACATCATTTAGAAACTTAGGATATGGTATTTTAAAATAGTCTAAAGCAAACTTAGTTTCTTTATTTATTTCACCTAATACTCTCGGTTCTGTATCTTGACCTAAAGCATTCTTTAAATAAGAAAGGCTTATCGCTGATGTTACACTATCAGTATCTGGATTTTTATGTCCGAATATCAATGTTTTCATGTTCTTCTTCACCCCTATTAGTTATATTATAGCATTATATTTGTTAATTTTTAAACTTTTTAATTTGATTTACGTTTTTGAATGTTGTATGTTATTTTTAATAAAAGCTTCGTAGGAAGGAATCTATATCCAAATATGACTAGTTTCATTTTTAAAGTGGGAATGATGATGAGTTTATTCTCGAGGGTTTTATCGATAGCATATTTAGCAACATATTCCTTATTAGCACCCCTAATTTTAAAGTAACCACGTGCCGTCTTATTGAAGTTTGTATCGACTGGTCCAGGACATAGGGCACTTATGTGGACATTCGATTTATTGCGTCTTAATTCTTCATAGATACCAAGTGTAAGCTTTAATACGTAGTTTTTAGTCGCATAGTAAGTATCTAAGTTAGGTCCAGCCATAAAACCTGCGGAAGAAGCAACATTTAAGATATACCCACTATCTTTTTTAATGAAATCTTTAAGAAATAACTTAGTTAGAATGTGAACGGCTTTAATATTTACTTCTATCATCTCTAGTTCTCTATCTAAACTAGTTTTATCGAAATCTCCAAAGAGTCCAAATCCAGCGTTATTTATTAGTAAATCGATATCATCATCTTTAGTATCCTCATATAATTTAAAGACTTCTTCTTCATGGCGAAGGTCACACACGATGACTTTAGTATCAGTCTTAATCCTGCTCGCGACCATATCGAGAGTCTCTTTATCTGTTGCAACGAGTATCAAATCATATCCTAAACTTCCTAAATAATAACACATTGCCTCTCCTATTCCACTAGAGGCTCCCGTTATAAGTGCTCTCATTATTTTCCCTCACTTTTTAATTCGAATAAAATATCGCGTAATTCCACTGCTCTTTCGAAGTCGAGCTCTTTAGCCGCTTCTTTCATTTCATTCTCTATTTTTATGATAAGTTCTCGTCTTTCACTCGTACTCATCTTTGGTTTATCTTGTCTTTCATCGTCGTTACTTATGACGTCTCTAATCTCTTTTATGATAGTCTTTGGAATGATATTATGTTCTTTATTATATTTATCTTGAATTTCACGTCTTCTTGCTGTTTCTTTGATAGATTTCTCCATCGCATCAGAGATAGTATCTGCATACATTATGACGTGACCATTAGCATTACGAGCAGCTCGACCTATAGTCTGAATTAGACTTCTTTCGCTTCTCAAGAAACCTTGTTTATTAGCATCCATTATACAAATTAGACTAACTTCAGGAATATCTATACCTTCTCTTAGAAGGTTAATACCGACGAGACAATCGTACTTACCTGCTCGCAAGTCATGAATAATCTTTAGTCTTTCGAGTGTCTTAACTTCACTATGGAGATACGCTACTTTGATACCAGAAGACATCAAATAGTTAGTTAGTTCTTCTGCCATACGAATAGTAAGAGTCGTAATTAAAACACGCTCACCATTTTCTTTTCTTTCTAAAATTTGATCTATCAAGTCATCTATTTGCCCCATAGTTGGTTTAATTTGAATCGTCGGGTCTAATAGACCAGTTGGTCTTATAATCTGTTCGATATAAGTATTTTGTACGAGTTCTAGCTCATAGTCACCAGGTGTTGCAGAAACATATATGACATCGTTTAATTTAGCGTCAAATTCTTCGAACTTTAATGGTCTATTATCTAGGGCACTAGGTAATCTAAAACCATAATCTACGAGCGTAGTTTTTCGCATCCTATCTCCATTATACATACCCCTTACTTGGGGAATAGTGACGTGAGATTCATCTATCATGAGAAGGAAATCTTTGGGGAAGTAATCGATTAATGTCGTGGGAGTTTCACCAGACCCTCGAAGGGCGAGATGTCTAGAATAATTTTCTATACCATGACAAAATCCTGTTTCTTTTAGCATTTCCATATCATATTCTGTTCGTTCACGGAGTCTTTGTTCTTCTATGTATTTATTATTCTCTTTAAAGTATTCTAGTCTTTCCGTAAGTTCTTCTTTGATACGTCTTATAGTTTCATCTAGTTTTGTTGGGTCTGTGACAAAGTGACTTGCAGGAGAAATGGTTATAGTCTTCTTATTGGCAGTAACGACGCCAGTTAGAACATCAAAAGTAGAAATACGTTCTATTTCATCTCCAAATAATTCTATTCTAACTCCTTCTTTTTTTTCATTAGAGGGTATTACTTCTATGACATCTCCTTTAGCACGAAATGTTCCCCTGTGAAAATCTATTTCATTTCTTTCATAAGTCATATCTATGAGTTTTGTAAGTAGTTCATCTCGTTCTATCGTATCCCCTACAGTAAGTATCAACATATGATTCTTATAGTCTTCTACTTCTCCTATACCATAAATACAAGAGACACTTGCAACTACTATGACATCATCATAATTAAGTAAAGAACTCGTCGCACCATGTCTTAATTCATCGATTTCATCATTGATAGAAGAATCTTTTTCGATATAAGTATCACTCGAAGGAACATACGCTTCTGGTTGATAATAATCATAGTATGATACAAAATATTCGACATGGTTGTTTGGAAACAACTCTTTAAACTCACTATATA
>CAZIUY010000069.1:0-4666 GCA_964542625.1 uncultured Muribaculaceae bacterium
AGACTTCCAATCGACATTTTCGATAGCATCTTTAACATTATCGATTATTTCTTCTGGAATAAATTCCGTATCGTGCTCACGTCCAATTAAGAACTTATCTGATAATGCTTTTCTTTCCCATTCACATTTACCTCCGGTTAAATTTCCTACTTCCATAATCCCATCGTGTTCTAGTATGAGCTGCAAATACTTTAATTCTTTAGTAGTACAAATATCTATAATATTATTATAATCACTATATACATCATACATATTCTCTAACATCTTCTTGGCAGTGATTTTTTGATAACTTTTGGCTTTACTCA
The DNA here is from genome assembly GCA_964542625.1 of uncultured Muribaculaceae bacterium. GTDB lineage: Bacteria > Bacillota_I > Bacilli_A > RF39 > UBA660 > RUG11867. The sequence continues at coordinate 306 of CAZIUY010000069.1, forward strand.
CTACACCGAAATAATGGCTATATACATATTCTTTCTTATACCATTTTATTCTTTCAAACATTTTTTTTGTTTGCATATACACCTCACTAAATTAGTTTTATTTCATTACTTCATCTTCATAACTATATTTTATTTTTAAAAAGCATTTTTTAAGATATGCGTTATTTTCTTCTAAATCAAAATTCCTATAATCATAAATTTCGGTTCCTTTTTGATCTTTACATACGACTTCATAATCAGATGTGCCCTTTTTATCGATTTCTTCGACTATGTCTTTTAATTCGCTATTTGTAAGATCGTCGATCATACCATAACCTGCACCATCTACTATTTCTGGGAAACGCATCCTCGTACCTTTTTCAAAGTCTCTTTGACCTAAGTATGTAATTTTAAATGTAGTTGGGGAACCATTATCATAATTCATTACCATCGTATCGTTTTCTTCTAAACCTATTTCACCTAATCTCGTAATGATAGCATTTATAGGTTTTATATCTCGACAGTCATCTTCTATACCGATCCAACAGTCATAACATTTACCTTTGTATTCTATATTATATAGATGATCGGCAAGCGAACGAAATGTCGAAAGAACGGCATATGCTAAATCAGCCATCGTTCTCCTATCAGTAATTTCTACCTTTCTCCAAATTTTGTCTTCTAAACCTTCGATTTCTACTTTAAAAGTTAAAAGTTTTGTCATATTACACCTCCACGTGTTTTTCGATTACATTATACATTATTTTAAAGTATTTGTAAATATCGTGGGGTCCACCTTGCATGGGCAGAAAACTGGTATATTAAACACTTAAAAAAACCAGGGTATTACCCTGAGTAGTTACAAATATGCTTTTAAGATTTCTACACTTTCTTCTTGCATACTAACGAACTCTTCTATGATATCTATTACTTCTCTATCTAGTTCTTTATTGTTGAGAATCTTTCTACCTTCGATGATACCCATATTCTCACCTTGTAATAATAACTCAGCCAGTTTAGAATTAGAAGTATCATTAAATGTCTTCATTTCAATTCCCCACCAGGTCATCGCTTTATTCATCACATTTATTTCTTGAGGAGTATCACCTTCGTTATATTTAGTATATATTTTGTTAATTTTCTTCATGATGTCTTTATATTTCTTGTTTTCTTCTTTTAAGACTTGTTTTAGTTTTTCATCTTCGACTTTGTCCATCACGATGCTAAGAGCTTCTATACCCATAGTTGCTCCTTTATTAATTTCATCTAATGCATTAATATTTTCTTTCATTTGCTTCACCAATATTATTATGGACAAGTTATCTCATTTTATACTGATTTTAATGATGCATGGCTCGATCCAAATCACGCTTTTTGATAGTTTCACGTTTATCATATAATTTTTTACCCTTAGCAAGTGCTATTTCTACTTTAGCATAATTACCATTAAAATATAATCGTAGGGGAATTATCGTATACCCTGTAGTTTCTACTGCACTTTGAAGTTTTTTTATTTCATTCTTATGAAGAAGTAGTTTTCTATCACGACGTTCGTCGTGATTAAAGCGATTACCTTCTTCATATTTAGCGATATACATATTTTTAAGAAATGCTTCACCATCATCTATAGAAATATAAGCATCGTTAAAGTTAGCACTACCTTTTCTAATAGATTTAATTTCTGTACCTGATAAGACTATACCTGCTTCATAAGTTTTTTCTATGAAGTAATTAAATCTTGCTTTTCTGTTTTTTATTTCCAAATTCATCACCTTCAATAATCACAAAATCTATTTGATGTTCTTGTTTTTTGGCACTTACTACTTTGACTTTTACTTGATCACCTAAGTGATACATCTTTTTAGAGTTCTCTCCGATAATAGCCATAATATCACTATTATAAACATAAAAATCATCTTTCAATGTACTAATATGAACTAATCCTTCGATTAAGTTATCTAACTCTACGAACATACCAAAGTTTGTGAGACCAGAAATATGTCCTATAAATTCTTCGCCAATATGTCCTTCCATATATTCAGCCATCTTCATATCGTCGACTTCACGCTCTGCTTCTTCCGCGGATGTTTCTCTTTCACTAGATTGGAGAGCAATTTGATCGATAATGGGCTTTAAATCATCGATTCCATCGAAGTCATGATCGAATAGATATTTTCTTAATAATCTATGAACTAAAAGGTCTGGATAACGTCTAATTGGACTTGTAAAATGTGTATAACAAGTACTTGCTAATCCAAAGTGACCGATATTTTCTCTTTGATATTTAGCTTTTTTCATGCTCCTTAAAAGTTGAGAAGAAAGTGTTTCAAACTCGGGTTTATCCTTTAGCTCTTTTAATATATTCTGCATCGTTTTAGGAGTCATTTCCTTTAGTTTAGCATTTACTTGATAACCTAAGACTGATACGAACTTGATGAAGTCTTGAATTTTCTCTTCACTAGGTACATCGTGAACACGGTAGATGAAAGGTAAATCCATATTATTTATACACGATGCGACTGTTTCATTAGCAATAACCATGAACTGTTCTATCATCTTTTCGGCATCTTCTCTTATGCGTCTTTCGACTTTATACGCTCGACCAAATTCATCACAGCAAATTTTAGCTTCATCTAAATCGAAGTCGAGAGACCCTTTTTCTGTCTTTACTCTCTTTAAAATATGAGCTAAATTATTCATCTCTTTTAGAGTATCTGCGAATGGTTCGTATCCTTTTGGAGTTATTCCTCTCATGAGAATCTCATTGACATCCTGGTAGGACATTTTTTTATTGGATTTTATATAACTTGCAAATATATCGAAGTCGACGACTTCTCCTTTAGGATTTATTTCCATGATGCAAGATTCAGTTAAACGAATGACTCCTTCATTTAAAGAACATATACCGTTCGAGAGCTTATGTGGTAACATGGGTATTACTGTATCTACTAAGTACGAGCTCGTGCCACGAGAAAGTGCATCTTCGTTAAGTTTAGAGCCTGGTGTTACGTAGTGGGAAACATCGGCGATATGTACTCCAAGTAAATAGTTTTCACCCCTACCCTCTAAACTTATAGCATCGTCGATATCTTTTGTATCTCTATCATCTATCGTAAATATCATTTTATTCGTTAAATCTCTCCGACCAATCAATTCACTTTTATCGACTTCTGTAGGAATATTTTGAACCTCTTCGATAGTACCCTTACTAAATTCTGGATATATTCCATGTTTATAAGCTATAGTTAGGATATCTACTCCAGCATCATCCTTGTGACCAATAATCTTATCGATTCTTGCTAAATAATAGTTCTTTCTAATTTCTTTGATAATTTTAGCTGTTGCTATCGAACCTTCGACAGCATTTTTTGTACTTTTAGGGTCTAGTTCTATGATTAATTTACGTTTATCTTCTAGACTCATGAAAGGTTTACCATGAATATACTTTATTTCCCCTACTAAATTATTTAAGTTTCTTTCGACTATTCGTAGGACACGTCCTTCTAGTTTGGGCTTTTTAGAAATTATTTCGACGATTACTTTATCGCCATCGATAGCACCATTTAACATATTTCTTTCGATATGAATATCATCTCCAGGAAGTAGTAAGAATCCAAATCCTTTAGGATTGACATCTATTTCTCCTATACAAATATCTTGAGAATTTTCAAAAAGAATATATTTACCCTTTTTCGTATAGTAAATCTCACTTTTTTGTACCATATCATTTAAAATACCTTGAACTTCTCGTATCTCTTCTGGGGTAAGATTACCCATGATGGCTACTAATTCCTCTGTAGAAACAGCGTTATATAATGTCTTTAATGTCTTTAATACTCTTTCTTTCATAAAATCACACTTTCTCTTTAGGTTATTATAGCACGTGAGAAGTTAAAAAGTACACTAAAGTGTACTTGATTTACGCTGTGAACATTATTAGGAAAGCAAGAACCATAAATGCTGCTCCCACGACAAATGTCAGTCTCGAGATAAATAACTCTACTCCTCTTTCCTTATGTGTCTGAAATAATTCAGCATTTCCACCAGAAATAATTTGTCCAGCATCACTTGCTTTATTACTCTGTAGTAAGACTAATGCTATCATGACAACTGATAATATTAATAATGCTATTTCCATATATAATTCACCTGATTTCTCCATTATTTTAGCATAATCTATATAAGTCTTCAACTTTTTCTTTAAAGTGTTTATTTAGACTTCTTCTCTAAATTCTTATTTACGAATCTAACTTTAACGCCCTTTACTTTACCAAATGTCTTTCTAACACCCTTGGGCAAATTTTTTTTAATGGTCTTCATGCGATGCACCTCCTTCTCGTTTATGACTATAATTGTACCAGTCTTTATAAAAAAAGTCACTA
>CAZIUY010000070.1:0-4623 GCA_964542625.1 uncultured Muribaculaceae bacterium
ATACAAATAAACATAAACCATTAGAAAGAAGAAAACTAGAAAAAAGAAATTAGATCGAGGTGATATCTTGTTGAACACATTAAAAGAAGAAGTTAAAAAGCTAAATGATGCCATCGAAGTAGGGGAAACAGCTTTAAATGATTTAAGTGAAGATGATGGTTTAAAGGTTAGAATAAAACGTAAGAGAATTACTAAAGCACTAGAAAAAGCCTATCAAACTTTAAATAAAAATGAATATAAACAAAGAGAACTATATAAAAGAACAGATGATATTTGGGATGCTCTAGTCGAGGATAGTCCCTTCGTAATGTTATGGATATTCTTCTTCGGTTTCTTACTTTCAGGAGTATTAGTATTTACAGTCTATCAAGCATATTCTTTTATAGAACAATGTACGGATAGTGAATTTAATAAAAATAATCCTGATTTGACACCCGAACTTAGTTCTTTAGTCGATGTCGTCTATACTGAAAAAGTAATAAATTTGTATGATCAAATGAGCATCGATGATGCAGAAGGATTATTAAATACACCTCAAGAATTTACTATTAAAAATAATCCTGATGAAGTAGGAAGTTTACAGTATTTAGTAAACTATGAAGTTAAAATAGTACCATTAAATGATCCAAGTGCTAAATTAATAAGTCCTAAATATATAAAATATAAATATACATATACAGATACACTATCTGGTACATATTATGAAAGTCCTATTAAAACTTTAGAAGAGACAGAACAAAATAGTGATGGGTCTTATATATTAGATGCACGCTCTCAAGGAAGAGGTTCGTCGACTACATATAGCATCATATTTTGGATTAGTTCTCTAGCTCCAGATGAAGAAATGGGTTCGACATATACATTCCAATTTAAAGTAGATGCCGCGGTTGCAAGTGCCTAATTTGCACTTGACAAAAGAATTTATTAAACTTATAATCATGTTTGTAAAGCAAATGAGGAAGACGGTATATGTTTAGTAGTCTAAAGAGAGACCACGAATAGGTGTGAAGTGGTTAGATAAAACACTTATATAGATCACTTCCATATGTGTCTATCTGATATTTAGGATAGAACGGGACTAATCCGTTATCAAGAAAAAGGTGAAAGTAAAAGCTTCACAAATTAAGGTGGTACCACGGAGTTACACTTCGTCCTTTAGTTTGTGGGCTTTTTTATTTAGGAAGGATGAAATTTATGGATTACAAAGATACTTTGAAAATGCCAAAAACAGAGTTTCCAATGAGAGGAAACTTACCAGAAAATGAAGCCCTCATGCGTGAAGAATGGGAACGCATGGACTTATATAATAAGATGAAAGAGAAAAATAAGAATGGTTTATCATTCGTCTTACATGATGGACCACCTTATGCTAATGGTGATATCCATGTAGGACACGCTTTAAATAAGACTATTAAAGATTTTATCAATCGTTATAAGTTTATGACTGGATATAATGTCACTTATATTCCTGGTTGGGATACTCATGGACTTCCAACTGAGCAAGCAGTTACAAATAGTGGTGTCGATAGAAAGACTATGTCTAAGTTAGAGTTTAGAAAGTTGTGTAAGGAGTTTGCTAGCAAACAAGTCGAAAAACAGATGGATGGTTTTAAGAGATTAAATGTCCTTGCTGATTGGGAACATCCTTATATTACTTATCAAAAAGAATTTGAAGCATCACAAATAAGAGTTTTTGCGGAAATGGTTAAAAAGGGTTTAATATTTAAAGGTATGAAACCCGTTTATTGGAGTCCTAGTTCTGAATCCGCTCTTGCCGAAGCAGAAATAGAATATAAAGATAGAAAAGATGCATCTATTTATGTTGCATTTCCAGTAAAAGATGGAAATGATGTATTAAATCCAAAAGATAACTTAGTAATTTGGACGACGACACCATGGACTATACCAGGAAATACTGGTATTTGTGTCAATGAAGACTTTGACTATGTGAAAGTAAAAGTTGGTGAAAAATTCTATGTAGTTGCCAAAGAATTACTCAAGAGTCTATCAGAATTATTCGAGTGGACTGATGTCCTAGAGGTAAGTACCTTTAAGGGTAGAGATATAGTCGGACTAGAGTATGACCATGTATTTGGTACTAGGGTAGGTAAGGTCGTATGTGGAAGTCATGTCACATTGGATAGTGGTACTGGACTTGTCCATACTGCACCGAGTTATGGAGCGGACGACTTCGAAGTTGGTAAAAAATTTGGTCTCGATATGGTATTCGGAGTCGACGACGATGGTAAATTGAATAAAGAGTCTGGCGAAGAATTTGCCGGAATGTATTTCGAAGATGCCAATAAAGCCATAACTATCAAGTTAGATGAAATGGGAGTATTACTTAAATTAAAGTGGATAACACACTCTTATCCACATGATTGGAGAACTAAGAAACCTGTCATCTTTAGAGCGACTTCTCAATGGTTCTGTTCTATCGATAAGATAAGAGACGATATACTAAAAGAAATCGAAACTAATATAAACTGGTACCCAGAATGGGGTCAAACTAGATTATATAATATGATAAGAGATAGAGGAGATTGGTGTATTTCTCGTCAAAGAGCATGGGGTGTACCACTTCCTATATTCTATAATGAAGATGGTTCAGAAATCTTAGACTATGATGTTATCATGCACGTCGCCGATTTATTCCAGGAGTATGGAAGTGATATATGGTTCGAGCGTGATGCTAAAGATTTACTTCCAGAAGGATATACTAATCCCAAAAGTCCAAATGGTCTCTTTAAAAAAGAAGAAGACATCATGGACGTGTGGTTCGATTCTGGTTCATCACATACTGGTGCTATGATAGCAAGAGGCTTACCATATCCAGCAGATATTTATTTAGAAGGGTCTGATCAGTATCGTGGTTGGTTTAACTCATCACTAATTACTGGAGTTGCCGTCTATGGTAAGGCTCCTTATAAGACAGTAATCTCACATGGATTTACTACTGATGGAAATGGACAAAAGATGAGTAAATCCCAAGGAAATGTCGTCGACCCATTAAAGTTAATTAGCTTGCATGGATCAGACATCTTAAGACTATGGGCATCAAGTATCGACTTTACAGAAGATATGCCGATAAATGATGATATCATCAAGCAAGTTAAAGAGTCTTATAGAAAGATTAGAAATACTTACAAATTTATTTTAGGTAATTTAAGTGATTTTGATATAACTAAGAATAAAGTCGAGTATGATGATATGTTACCATATGATAAATATATGTTAAATAAATTAAATTTATTTACTAAAAATGTCTTAGATGCTTATGAAAAGTATAATTTTCAAGAAGTATATAAGTCTACGATTAACTTCGTCACATTCGATTTATCTAACTTCTATTTAGACTTTACTAAAGATATTCTATATATCGAAAAAGAAGATGATATTAAGAGAAGAAGCGTGCAGACAGTTCTATATGAAGTTATTTCTAATTTAATAAGACTTTTAGCACCAATACTTCCATTTACATCTGAAGAAGTTTATGGATATCTAGGTAAAGAAGAAGAAAGTATTCATCTAACTAGAATGCCTATAGTGAAAGTTTATAAAGATAGTAAGGAAATATTAGAAGACTTCGATATATTCTTCCAAGTAAAAGCATCTGTCAATAAAGCTCTAGAAGATGCAAGAAATGAGCACGTAATAGGTTCTAGCTTAGAAGCAGAAGTTAAAATAAACGTTCAAGGTAAACACTTAGAAGTATTAAAGAATCTAGAAGAATATCTAAAACAATTATTCATAGTATCTAAAGTCACTTTGACAGATGAAGAACTACCAGAAGTTTTAGGATTCAATGTCAGTGTTCAAAAATCTTCTGGTCATAAGTGTGAGAGATGTTGGAACTATGTCGACGAAATAGAAAATGGACTATGTACTCGTTGTCAAAAAGTTTTAGACAAATAAAATTCGTTAGAGTAAAATCTAACGTTTTTCTTTTAGTTATTTTTTAAAAGTTATCGTAATATCGAATTTCTTAGCGATGGATAATACATCAGAGAAAAAATAACGACATTTACCGCGTTCTATATTTTTAGCCCAAGCACGACCCTTCTTATTCATGGCAAGCCCTAACTCTTCCTGAGTAAGATTAGTCCAATGTCTTAGCATCTTAAATATTTCTTTTGGAGTATAATCATTTGCTTTAAATTCGTTAAAAGGTGCTTGAGGATTTTGATTATTATTTTTGGTAAAGATAATCGAAATATTAAACTTATTAGATATTTCTAAAATATCTGCGAAGTAATATCTCGATAATCCTGCTTCTATATTTTTTACCCAAGCTCGTCCTTTTTTATTCATCACTTCACAAAGTTCTCTTTGCGTAAGATTAGTCCATTCTCTGATAATTCTAAAGATATATCTTGGCTCGTAATTATTTGCTTTCAGTTCCATAAATCTTTAGATCCTTTCTGATGCAAATTTTACAATACTTTGTATATAGTTTTTGTTAGATGGTACTTGACAAGTACCATCGTAAGCGATATACTATAAATTATTAAGGTACCTGTGAGATACCCATACATATGAAAGGATGCTTAAAATGATGAAAAATAAGGAAAAAAGACTAGTGCTAGGTGTACTTGTAATATCCATAATCTTATTACTCTCTAG
>CAZIUY010000071.1:0-4578 GCA_964542625.1 uncultured Muribaculaceae bacterium
ATCCTAATGAGGTCGGAATAACAGGTTGGTTTTATAATAAAAATTCACAAAGTTTAATTATCTCGATTATTTCTTTTATAGTGGCAACTTATAATTTAGAAAATAAAAAATATTATATAATTATATCGATAATATTCTTATTACTATATTTTAATGCGACTAAAGCCGCCTATATCTCTTTAGTGGTCTTGTTAATATTTCTCTTAGTATACTTATTTATTAAGGGTTTTCATAAAAGAACCATATATACTAGCGTCTTGTTAGTTCTTGCTATTACATTATTTAAAGTATCCCCAACTAATACAAATTTAATGGCTTATAATGATATTCAAAGTGATAATACGAAAGAAATTGAATCGATAGAAGACAGTAGTAGTGATAATATAGAATTAACTATCGAAGAACAAAAATTATTAAAGTACTATAGTATTTATTCTAATTATAATTTTGAACCATTGTTTATGAGATTTGGAACTAAGACGGTAATAGAAAAATATAACTATACGACGAATACTTATACTCTAAATAATAATAGGACGAAAAAAAAGATGGTTGCTAAAATGATATATGAAGAAGAAGACTTATTAAGTCATTTATTTGGATTCGAATATTCTAAGATGTTTATCGAATATAATGAAGAAACATATAACTATGATTTAGAAAGTGATTTGAGTGCTATATATTATTATACGGGATATATTGGTATAGTACTTTATCTTGGTTTTATTATATACTTCATAATAAAGATATTTATAGTTATATTTAAGGAGGATAAGATAATTTATAATCCAACATATATGGTATGGTTATTACTCATATTCATGATGATAATAGGATCTGAGTTTTCTGGCGATTTACTGAGAAGACCTAATTCTAACATTTATTTAGCGATAGTGATAAGTTTTGCATATACGAAGTTTATCCAAAATAAGGAAAATACTCCTTGACATATCTTTTACAAGTCTATCATATTATTCACGAAATTTCCCATAATATATGGTATAATCGTGTTAAGAAATGGAGGTATGCCGGTATGAAAAAAATTTATATATTACTTTTAATTATCATGAGTCTATTCTTTCTTACCGATAATGCCTTTGCTACAGAAACATATATAAGAGGCGTCGTTACGAAGAGCTCTTCTATCAAGACGACACCTGGGGGTAGTGATACCGTCAAAAATGATGTCGGTAAATCCATTACTTTATCTAAACCTGAAGCTGTCGAAGTTCTAGGTGAAGAGGGCTCGTGGTATAGAATAAAGTTCCTTTATAGTGGATTCCTATATGAAGGGTATATTTCTAAAGATAATATTACCGTAAAGACATATACGACGAGTGATGCTTATGAAGAATCTTTAAAAGAGATGGGATTTCCAAGTGATTATGCAAAGAGGCTTGCCATCTTAAAAGCAATACATCCTAATTGGACTTTTACACCCTCATATACAGGGAAAACGAGTGGGGGATTAGACTTTAATACTGCTTTAGAAAAAGAAGCAGAAGTCGTCAATAGAAATTTAACTAATTCTTCTAATACTTCCCTGCGTTCGACGAGTGATGGAGCATACAATAATGGTGTATGGACGGAGTATGAAGGTGGTGGTTGGTATGCAGCCAGCAAACAAACTATAGCATTCTATTTAGATCCTAGAAACTTCTTAGATGAATCACATATATTCATGTTCGAAAATGGAGGATATAATGCTTCTACTCAGACGAGTGAACAAGTAAATAAAGTCTTATCTGGTACGTTTATGACTAATCCTTTTGAATGTTTCGAGACTTCGACTGATTGTACAGTAGGAACTCACTATTACTTAGATACATTCATGACGAGTGCTGTCGATAAGAATGTCAATCCTATCCATATGGCAACGAGAGTAAAACAAGAACAAGGAGTAAATGGTTCTACTTTATCTTTAGGTAAAGGTTATAATGGCGAATATGTCGGATATTATAATTTCTTCAATATTGGAGCAACGGGGACGACTAGTGCCGATGTTATCTTAAATGGTCTTGCTTATGCATATGCTAAGAGTTGGAATAATCAGTATAAATCGATCTATGATGGAATAGGTTTTATTGGGTCTCAGTATATTAGTCTAGGACAATCTACTAAGTATTATCAGAAGTTTAATACTATAAATCAAAATTATTCTCATCAGTATATGCAAAATGTTTCTGCGGCTTATTCTGAAGGATATTCTACTTATACAGGATACTATAATTCATATGATAGTATCGATGCTTGGGATAATGGTGAATATGACTTTCTAATTCCTATCTATCAGAATATGCCATCATCTACTTCTTTAGATGTAACAGGAAATGGAGATGCAACACTAAAGAGTCTAAGTATTACTAGCTGCGAGTTATCACCTAGTTTTCAATCTAGTGCTTATGAGTATGAGTGTTATACATCTAGTGATACTAAGTCCGTTACAGTTTCGGCTGAGGCAACCAATGAGTCTGCGACTCTCTCTAATCCAGGTACAGTCTCTTTAGATGGAGATAATACTACCATCAAGATAACAGTCAAGGCTATAAATGGAGAGACGCTTACTTATACGGTTAACATAAAAAAAATAGAAGAAGATAACTATACGCCAGTAGAAATACTAAATGGAGTAGGTATTAAAGTAAGTGATAATTATCTATCTAATATCGAAGTCGGAACAGATGTATCTAACATCATAAATAGTATTTCTAGTAAATATCATTTTGCTAGTACTACGATAACAAATTCATCAGGGACTAAAGTGACGGATGGTATCGTCAAGACTGGTGAGATAATAACTTTAACTAATGCTGGTATAACTGAGTCTTATAAGACTATTATATATGGAGATACTAATGGAGATGGTCTAATCGATATAAGGGATTTATTATCTATTCAAAAACATCTCGTCAAAGCTAAGACTTTAACTAATGAATATTTAAAATCAGCGGATTTAAATAAAGATAACACGATCGATATAAGAGACTTATTATTAGAACAGAAATATCTAGTCGGTGTTTATACGATAAATCAAGGATAAAAAGGAGAATACTTATGAAATATATTAAAAAGATACTTTTTATGATAATTTTAACATTTATATGTCTTTTAAGAGTCGAAGCAGCAAGTGGTTCTATTAAAGCATCGACTTCTGCTAAGAGTGCTGTTGTCGGTTCTGTGTTTACTGTCACTGTCAAAGTTACTTGTAGTGAGGCTATCGGTTCGTGGCAATTTGGAATAACTTATGATAGTGCCTATATATCTTTAGTATCAGGGGATACTTCTGTTGCAAGCTTTGGAGATGGTACGATAAAGTCGAAGACTTATACTTATAAGTTTAAAGCTATTAAAGCTGGAACGGCTAGCATCAAGATATCTTCGCCATCGATGGTTCCATGGAATGACGAAAATGACTTATTTACACCGACGACTTCTAATGCCAGTATTACCATTAAGACACAAGCCGAGATAGAAGCGAGCTACAGTAAAGATAATACATTGAAGTCTCTCTCTGTTGAGGGTTATGAGTTAACTCCTGCTTTCGATAAAGATACCTTAGAATATAGTGTTTCCGTGCCAGACTCGATAACGGAAATAAAAGTTACGGCCACTAAGAATGATTCTAGTGCTTCCGTCTCAGGAGTCGGAAATATCGATATATCAGAGGGTGTCAATAAAGTAGAAGTCGTCGTAACCGCGGAAAATGGTTCTATTAAGACATATACTATCATGGTTAACGTGAGTGACTTATCTCCTATCGAAGTTACGATAGATGGAGATGTATATACGGTAGTTAAGAAAAGAGAATTATTGACTGCACCGACAGGATTTAGTGACACGAGCATCACGATAGATGGTATCGAGGTACCAGCATTCACTAGTAGTTTAGTAAACTTGACAGTACTAGGTTTAAAAGATGAGTCTGGGAATATTGCCATGTATGTGTATGATGTAGACGCTAATACTTATGAAAAATATTATGATATTAAAAATAATTCTTTTACCCTCTATCCTATGAAAATTACTTCGGTTCTAGATGGATTTACTAAAGTGAGTATCGAAATTGATGGTATCGAAGTAGATGCTCTTAAAAGTAATACTTTAGAAGACTTATATGTAATATATGCGACTAACCTCGAGTCAGGGGAAGAATCATATTATATATATGATCAGGAATCTAAGAGTTTTATCTATTATGATAATGAATCGTTTTCTCATCTTATACTGAGTATTACAGAATATAAAATCTTCTTTATCGCGTCTTTAGTAGTTGCAATTATACTCTTACTAATAACCATCATAGAATCTAGTCGAAATAGAAAACTAAAACGTTTTATAAAGTCTTTACAAGAAAAAGAAGAACCTATAGAAACAGCTGATTAAGAATACTACTTATTCTTAATTTTTTGTCTTAATTCGCCTAAAGTGTTGCCCTAATAATGGTTATTCCACCAAGCTTTATATTCATCTACATCAAATGGCAAATCAGTTGAATAAACGATTGCACTATTTATTTTAATTGGAACTTCATCTATAAGTTCGTCTATATATTGTGTATCTACTACATCGTTATAACCG
>CAZIUY010000072.1:0-4476 GCA_964542625.1 uncultured Muribaculaceae bacterium
TAGATATATCTATGATGATGATTTTATGGCTAATACTGGTGTTAATAGTGATTTAACTACTAGAGGAGATACTATCAGTACACTTGCTAATGATTCATTAGAAATCAATCAAAGTAATAATGATGCTAATCCACTAGGGACTATCATGTCTAGTTCTTATAAAGTATATAGTGATGAAGATAATCTTGCAGTTATAAGTTCTTTAATAAATGATACAGGAACATTTCATACAGATGATAACTATAGTTATTGTTATACGAGTGATGGTATTCAAATTACTGGTGATGATTTATTAAATAACTATGCTAAGTGGGCACATCTCATGACCGATGAAGAAAAGTCTATCTTTAATTATGTTTATAATACACAAAGCTCTGCTGGGGCTATCGAATACTTAAATAATATTGCTAGTGAATTAGATAGTAGATATGTTGCTGAAAAGCAGACAGAAGATGCAGCTTGGGCACAAGACCATGAGTTTTTAGCATCTCTTTATTCTGTCGTGGCAACACCGATGGAAGGATTATCCGCAGCTTGTTATTCTTTAAAGTCGCTTGCAACAGGTAATAAAATATATCAATCTAATACATATAGTGCTGGAGATGTATACCGAGGTGCCGTCAGTGAAGAAATATTAAATAGTTATGGAGAACCATGGTCATCTTTATATAATATAGGTATGAGCATGGCTGATACAGGATTCAATATAGCACTTATTTCTGCGTCAGGAGGATTAGGTTTAGCAGGGGCTGCTACCAACACACTCATAAGTACTACTACCATGGGTATGAGAGTTTATAGTAGTACTTTAAATGATGCTTTATCTAGAGGTTTAGATGATGGCTCAGCAGTTCTTTTAGCAACTACTGAAGCAATTACTGAGTCTCTTATGGAATCTTATTCTGTAGGACACTTACTTAACCTAGAAGGTGACCTTGCTAATGCTAGCAATTTAGTTACTAATCATATTTCTGATTTGTGTTTAGGAAATGAGACACTTCAAAACATTATGACAACGTCTGCTAATTTTGTCATGAGCACGTGTAGTCAAAGTCTTTGTGAAGGAGAAGAAGAACTATGTACCGAGATAGTAGATCACTATTTAGATGATATAATTTGTGGAAATTTAAGCTCATACTCTCTAGCAGCACAAAACTATGTCTTAGCGGGTTATACTGAGACTGAAGCATTACGGCTTGCCAGTGAAGAATATAAAGATAGCCTCAAGCAATCATTTTTAGGTGGTGCTATTTCAGGTAGTTTCTTTGGAGGTACTAGTAGTATATCTAACTACTTTACATCGAATAGAATAGCAAACAGTATCATGACTGATTATAATAGTAGAGCTAATTTCAATGTCAATCAGTCGATAGATACTAATATAGATATAGATACTACATATAGTTCTATTGGTACACCTAATGTAAATAGCATCAATACTAATACTAATATTGATTCACAAGTAAGTGTAGATGTCAATCAATCGATTGATACTAGTGTAGATGCAAGTATAAAGTCACGTATAAATCCTAGTCAAGCAGTAGAAACTAATGTCGATATCAATGCAAGTATGGGAGTAGATATAGATACAAGTGTACAGACGAATACTGATACTAATACGACAAGCTATTTTGTAAATGACCAACGTGCAGAAGCACTTAAATCCTTTTTAAAGCAAAAAAATGTTCGGTTAGATGATTCTAAAATGCAATCATTTGTAAGTTATGTTAATTATTATGAAAACCAGTTTTCAAATATAAATGCAGACGTTTCGACGAAAGAACTTATGGTAGCAGAAAGTTTATGTAAATTAGCAACGGATGTCGGTGGAAGAGACGGTTGGCAACTATCTAGAGCTACGGCATTCTACTTAATGAATGAGGGATGGAATGCAAGTGATGCTGGTAAATATGTTTCTGACAATATGATGATGATGTATGAAGGTAAGACAACTTTCCGAGAAGTTAAAGTAAGTGGTATACCAACAGTTATTAAAATAAATAATAATATCGATACTGCGACTGGGGAGCAAATGGTCAATCAATTAAAGACTGTCTTTAATCAACTAGCCCCTGGTCTTAAGAATGCTTTGCAAGAAAGCGGTGCCCTCAAGTCTATTACATTTAATGGAACTTATAATCCTGCCGATATTTATCTTGAACTGGTTCAATATAGTTCCAGTACTGATTATAATGCTGAAAACTTTGTTAGTAATGCTTGTGCATCAACAAATGGTGAAATAGTCTTTTGGATTGGGCAACCAAGTTTAAGTACTGTTTCACATGAATTGGGACATATATTTGATAGATTCTGTGCAGAGAAGATAACTGGTACTAATCAAGGTAGTATTTGTCACTCTAGTGTATGGTTAGATGCCATGAATAAAGATTATCAATACTCTCATCGCAAAAGTATTTCATCATATGGAACGACTAATAATGAAGAAGATTTTGCTGAATCAACACAGAAATATCATACTGATCCTCAACTTTTACAACAAATATGTCCTAATCGATATGCATTATTATCTCAGTGCTATGGTACTAGTAATATTCAACAGTTTCAATCAGAGATGCCACAAATTATAAATATAATTAAGAGTACTTATCCAAATCTTTCTATAGATACTGTACTTAAAAACTTTTATGTAAATGGTTGTAGAGTAAACATGGATTTATATTCATATTTAAGTAAATATACTCTCGATGACGTAATACAAGCAACGGGGTGGACTGAGTTATCATCTAGTGGTACGTCAGTTAATGTTTCTAAGTGTATGTCATCACTAGAAAATTTAATTAATACTATGATAAACAAATATGGAGTCGATAATACTAAGGCCGCACTTGCTACATACTTAGAAACAGGTCAACTTAATGTACTTACTTCGACCAATGGGGTAAGAGCGGATATGAGTTCATATAATCTTAACGATGTTAGAGGTGTCGTTCAATACTTAACAGGAGAAAGTTCAAACTATGACTATATTTCTAAAGTATTAGTGAGTCAGGTTCAAAATAATAATGGAAGTATTATAGATTATATGTTATCAGATGCTAGTGAAAATTTTAATAATTTAAATGTTAATTCTTCAATGCAATCTATATTTACTGATATTCAAAAGCAGATGATTAATCAAATTAATAACGATATCAAGAATAATGGTTATGCTTCTATAAAGTTAGATAGTACTATAGATTTATCTTCTACTATGTTATCTAATATATCTGACTTATCTAAATTAGAGATACAAGTCTTAGATGGATTAGGTGATGGCAATAATAATTTAAAAGAAAAATATAATAAACCAAAATATCAACAAAGAACAACCTATACTGGGTCACAAATGTTAGAAATTGTTAAAAGTTTAGAAACTATGCAATCGCAAATAGACATGAATGCAAGTGAAACTGAAAGAGCATACCAAGCATATCAACTTGTCGCATCTATACCTGTCTTATATGATTATGATAAATTCGCGAACGGTCATATGGTTGCAGCTAGTTTGAGAGGATTAACTAGTTATAACGAAATTGGTAAACAGGGCTTAGTTTGTGCTGGATACGCTTCCGTCTTTCACGAATTATGTAATCGAATTCAAGTACAATGTGAATACATTAGAGGTTTAGGTATAACCGATTTAACGAGAAAAGGGCAATCTGGAATGCACGCATGGAATGTTGTCATTGCTGATGGTCAAATTATACCGGTCGATGCCTGTTGGGCAGCTTGCTCTCATTTACGAGATAATTACTTTGGAGTAAGCGACGATTTCCAGGCAAGACATCGAGCTGATGCCGATGAGAAATATAGGACTTATAATGGTTCTGAACAGCAATCACACTTAAATTCTAGTAATTTACAAGCCGATAAATCATCTATCGATTATAATTCCCTACAACCTATGATTAAATCCCTTTTAGAGTTTTATGATAATGCTGAAGCAATGGGTGGAAATGGAACTGATTCTATATCTCAGTTGCTGTCTTCCGATGGGAACGTTCTATCAATCGGGAATCAACTATATTTTACTAGTGATTTAAAAACACTTATAAATCGAGCAAACGCCAAAGTAAACAAAGCTATACAGGAAACATCAACTAAATACGGTAGCAATCATGGATATGAAGCGTTTCAACAGTTTCTAAATACTGGCACATACAATTATATTACAAGTACAAATAATGCTAGAGCTCAATTACAAACACTTAGTGTCTCTGACTATCGTGCACTTGCCTTTCTTGGCTTATTGGAGGTAAAATAAATGAATATTAAAAATGAAAATTTAAAAAGAAGCTTATCGATTATACTGTCTAAAGGTATTGATGATATGACTTTTGAAGACTTAATTAAAGTGAAAGTTGCGACCATATCTTTAACGAACGAGACAACAGGTAAAAAAGAATATGATTTGGAAGATTTAAAATTATTACCAAACTTGGAAAGATTATCTGTTATAGACTCAAGTCTCAATGT
>CAZIUY010000073.1:0-4405 GCA_964542625.1 uncultured Muribaculaceae bacterium
ATTTCACCTCTAAATTTTAGATAATTTTCATATCTACTTTGCATTATTTTACCTTCTTCGACTAAGGGTATGATACTACACCCAACCTCAGATGTATGCGTACAATCTGGGAATTTACAAGTAGACTTATTAAATTCGGGATATAGTGTTTCTAGTGTATTCTTGGACATATGTAAATCTAGGGCACTGAATCCTGGTGTATCTGCGAAATAAGTCTTACCTATCTTATAAAGTTCTACGTGTCTAGTCGTATGAATACCCCTACCTAAGTGTTTACTGATGGGATTAGCATCTAAGTTTAGATTCTTATCTAGTCTATTTAACAAACTCGATTTACCTGCCCCAGTTTGTCCTACTAAGACGACTACTTTATTTTTAAGAGCCCGCCTTAAAGAAAATTTATGACGATTAGTAAATACTTTATAACCAAGGCTCTTATAATAAGTAAATATTTTTTTGATTTCTTTCTTTTCTTTTTTAGATAGTAAGTCTACTTTCGAAAGGACGATATATGGCGTGATATTAGCATTACTGACGACTAGTAGCTCTTTATCTAATAAGTTTAGACTTAAGGTAGGCTCCTTAGTACTCGCAACGATTAGGCAAGCATCGACATTTGCGATAGGAGGTCTAGAGAGAGTATTCTTTCTTTCTTTAATCTCGATAATATATTTATCTATCGTATCTATTAAGACATAGTCTCCGACTAGAGGGGTTATATTATCGAGTCTAAACTTACCTCTAGCCCGACACTCATAAACTGTACCCTTAACTTCGACAGAATATAAGTTACTGATAATTTTAATTATTCTACCATATGCCGTCACTTTAGTCTCCGATGGTTTCATCTTCACTTGTACCTGTATCTAACTCGTCACCTTCATCGAGTGGTTCTTGAGCAATCGTTATCGTAAATGATGCCCCAGCGGCAATACGAGAAGATGCTTGTCTACTTTGACTGATGATAGTTCCTGCTGGATGTTCATCATCTTCGACATATTTAATATTTAAATTCAAACTATATTTTTTAGCAAATTCTTGTATTTCACTTAAGGTATAATCTCCACTAGTAAAATCTGGATATACATCTTCGACATTAGGAATATATAAGATGACTGTACCACCTTCTAATACTTTCTCTCCAGCACTAGGTGATTGTCCTATGATCAAGCTCGCCGAATAATCACTAGGATTATCTACTTCTTGTTGTTCGACTTTAACTTGTATCTTGTAAGTATTCTCTAGTATCGTCTTTATTTCGATATAGTTTTTACCTGTATAGTCTTCTAAGACTAAAGCATTTATTCCCGTTGAAATATATATAGTAACTTCTGTTCCTTCTTTGACAGTTCTACCTGCGGCAGGATCAGTTTTGACGACTAAACCTTCTTCGATAGTATCACTAGAAATTTCTTTTAATTCAGCATTTATCTTTAAACCTTCATCTAATAAGCTCTTTTCAGCATCGACTTCGGCCATATTAGAAACATCTGGAACCTTGACATTATCGACACTAGTAACTCGTGGTAAGACGACACATAGTGCTGTTACTAATACGACTATGCCCGTAAATATAGATCCTAAAATTAACAATAACTTATTTTCTTTTTTCACTTCGTCCTCCGTTACTTGCTTGGCTACTATTTCTTCGTCTTTTTTCGTTTTCTTTAATTGTGTTTGATTTTCTTTAATTTGTTTTTCTCTCGACGCCGATGTTTCATCTATTTCAGGATACTTAAATTCGATAATTTTTTCATTTACTCGTGAATCATCCATCGATGTCTTGATATCATCTAACATCTCTCTAGCATCGTTATATCTGTTCTTAGGATTCTTAGCAGTCGCCCTACGAATAATATTGACGATCGAGTTCGGTATATCTGGGATAATACTCTTTAAGTCAGGAATAGGTTCTTTTAGTTGTTTTAAGGCTATCTCGACGGCATTATCTCCTTTAAAGGGAAGACTTCCTGTCAAGAGTTCGAACATCAAAATACCCATCGAATATATATCACTTTGAATAGTAGAACCCTTACCACTTGCTTGTTCTGGTGGTAAATAATGGACACTACCCATCACAGAATTAGTTTGTGTCAACTGAGTACTATTTAGTGCCATGGCTATACCAAAGTCCGTTATCTTAACTAATCCTGAATCTAATATCATGATATTTTGAGGTTTGATATCCCGATGTATGATATATGAATCGTGAGCAACTGCCATACCATCACATATTTGCATCATGATATCTATTACTTCTGGTAAGGTAAGTTTCCCACGTTTTTTAAGTAATTCTTTTAAATGTTTACCTTCGATATATTCCATGACTATATAATAAGAACCATTATCTTCACCGACATCATATACTTCGACGATATTAGGATGTGTCAAACTAGAAGCAGATAAAGCTTCTCTTTGGAATCTTCTTACGAACTTTTCATCTTGTGCTAAGTCTCCTCTTAATACTTTGACGGCAACATTTCTATCGAGTATAGTATCGTATGCTAGATACACATTAGCCATTCCGCCTTCACCAATCGATTTAATTATTTGGTAGCGGTCGTTAATTTTTTGCCCCTTCATTATCATATTTCATTACTCTCCTTAACTAAGTATGCGATACTTATATTATCTGTTCCTCCCCGAGAATTACATTTTCTTACAAGTTTAGTTAGTTTACTTTCTATATCTAAGTCTTCATCATTTAAGATATTTTCTATCTGTTCGATGGATAACATATTAGTTAAACCATCACTACAGAGAAATAATGCATCGACATCAGTCTCGACAGCAAACTTATCTAATTCTTGTTTATCACTAGCACCAAGTGCTCTCATTAAGACATTTTTCTTAGGATGGTTTTGTGCTTCTTCGATAGTCAATTCTCCACTTTCTACTAAGACATTTACGAGAGTATGATCTTTCGTTACCTTATGTAGTTTTTTATTCTTTAAGACAAAACCACTCGAGTCTCCAACATTTCCAAATATCAAAAATTCACTCGTCAAGATAGCGACGACTAAAGTAGTTCCCATTCCTAAGCATTCACCATGTGCATTAGCATATTTTATAATTTCTGCATTTATCAAGTTGACATTTTCATCGAGCCAGTTAATAGCATCTAGTTTACTACCTATAGTCGAAAGATGCTTGAATCTCTCTGAGAGGTGATCGACGGCGATAGAACTTGCTATTTCCCCTGCTCTATGTCCACCCATACCATCGGCGACTAAAAGCATATGTTCTCCCATCATATTCTTGACGATATTTACTGAATCTTCATTATGACTTCTAACTATTCCTGGATCTGTTATATAAAACGATTTCAACTATCCTTCACCTCCAATGCCCTAAGTTGTCCACACGCAGCACTTATTCCCGTACCAAACTTACGTCTTACTGTAACTGTAATACCTGCATTATTTAGTATAGTAAAAAATTCATCTTTTACACTATTACTAGACGCACTAAACTCTAAATTACTCGTTTCATTATAAGGTATCAAGTTGACGTATACATTTAAACCTTTAAGTAATTTAGCAAGTTCTCGTGCACACTCTTTACTATCATTTACCCCTTTAAGCATAACATATTCGATAGTTACTCGTCTATTAGTTTTTAAAATATATTGTCTTATTGCCTCCATTAAAGTGTCAATATTGTAAACCTTATTGATCTTCATTATTTTATTTCTTATTTCATCATTAGGAGCGTGCAAGCTCACTGCTAAGTTTACTTGCAAGGGAACATTCATAAACTCATATATCTTAGGTACTAATCCACTAGTAGATATCGTTATATGACGAGCCCCAATAGCAAGACCTTTAGCATCGTTTATTATATAAATAAATTTAATTATATTTTCGTAGTTATCGAATGGTTCTCCTATTCCCATGACGACGACGTTACTTATCTTAATATGAGCATCTTCTTCTATTTTTAAAATTTGTTCGACGATTTCTCCAGGGTTAAGGTTTCTCACTTTCTTTAACCTACCACTTTCACAAAAAGCACATCCCATATTACATCCTATTTGACTCGAAACACATACACTTACTCCATAATCGTGCTTCATGGCAACAGTTTCTATGAGATTACCATCCTCTAAAACGAACAAGTATTTTAGAGCATCGATACTCTCCTCTTTCGTCTTAATATTTATACTACCTATCTTAAAGTTTTTATTCAATAATTCGATAAAATCTTTTTTTAAATTGGTCATTTCCTCGAAAGATTTTACTCTACTTCCGTATAACCATTCATAGATTTGAGTTGCTTTATAAGGTTTAATATCATTATTTATACAAAAAGTTTTTAATTCTTCTTTAGTTAAATCATATATGTTAGTCATCAAAATCACTTTCTATCTACCATATTATAGCAAAATTACTAAATTTTGACAACT
>CAZIUY010000074.1:0-4399 GCA_964542625.1 uncultured Muribaculaceae bacterium
AAGGTAAAATAATGCAAAGTAGATATGAAAATTATCTAAAATTTAGAGGTGAAATAAAATGAAAGTAGCAGTATCAATACTTAATGGTGATAAAAAAAGTGATAAAATAGCAATAGATAAGATAAATAAGACAGATGCAGAATATTTACACGTCGATGTATTAGATGGTAAATATACTAATACACCAAAACGTGAATATGATAACTTGCATCTATCTCGTAAACCATTAGATATCCATTTGATGGTTTCTAATCCCTTTAGTTATATTAATAAATATACTCTCTTTAATACAGAAATAATCGTCTTTCATTTAGAAATAGATGAAGACATAAATGGATTATTAGATTATATTAAAGCTAGTGGATTAAAGTGTGGTTTAGCCCTAAAAGCTGAGACTGATGTTAAAAAGCTAGACCCTTATTTAGCAAGAATCGATAAAGTTTTATTACTCACAGTTACATTAGGTTTATCGAATCAACATATGATCGATGGGGTAGAAGATAAAATAAACTACCTAAAGAATAAAAGAGAAGAAAAAAGATATCATTATGAAATATTCGTCGATGGAGGAATAAATGAAGAAACTATCAATAGAGTAAAGGATGCCGATGGAGTAGTTAGTGATTCTTTTATTAGAAATCACGAAGATTATCAAGATGGAATCGATAAATTAAGGCTTTAAAAATAAATAAAAAACTGATACAATATAACTGTGAAAGGAAGTAATATTATGCAAAAAGTTATTATAAAAAGTTATGAGACTAAAAAGAGTCTTCTCATGCCTGTAATATTCTTAATTATCGGTATACTTTTATTCGCTAATCCCGGTGGTATTACCGAGGTAGCATCATATATATTTGGTGGTGTTTTCTTAGCACTAGGTATTGGTAAATTTATCTTAGATTCTAAAAGAAATGATCATACGACGGGAGATACTTTCTATAGTATAGTCATGATCATTTTAGGTATTATTTTCATATTCTTTTCTGGAACTATTGAATTTATCGTGAGGGTTGCTATAGGAGTTTGGATAATCCTAAATGGTTTAAATTCTATTGCTATAGGAGCTAATCTCGTCAAAATAGAAAAGAATTCTATCGTCAGTTTAATAATTGGATTTATGCTTCTTATAATAGGACTCTATACAATATTCGTTTCTAATCTAGTATTATCTGCATTAGGCTTAGTTTTAATCGTCTATGCAGTTTTAGAAATAGTAGACTATTTCTATATTCAATCTAAAAATAGGTAAATATGTTAAAATTAGAAAATATCTGTATAGAAGTAAATGATAAGAAGATTTTAAATAATATCAATATGACGATAGGTAGGAATGAAGTTTGTGTCATAATGGGTCCAAATGGAGTGGGTAAATCGACTCTCGTTAGAGCCATTATGGGAGATTCGACATATACTATATCTAAAGGTAAAATTATATATAATAACGAAGTTATAACGGGATTAAAACCTAACGAAATATCCAAAAAAGGTATTTTTTTGCTTGCTCAGAATCCAACTGAAATACCAGGAGTAACGAATGCGGAAATGCTTCGTAGTGCCCTAGTCGATAGGGGTATAAAAGAGTCTATCTTCGAATTTAATAAAAGACTCGATGCATCAGGAAAGGAGATTGGACTAGATCCATCATTCGTTCATAGGAATATAAATGAATTTATGAGTGGGGGAGAAAAGAAGAAGAACGAAATGTTACAAATAGAGGTCTTAAGACCTAGTCTAATCTTATTAGACGAATTAGATAGTGGTTTAGATATCGATAGCTTGAAGACTGTTTCTCTTGCTCTAAATAAATATAAAGAAGAAACAAAAGCATCCATTTTGATGATTACACATCACACTAATATACTAAAATATATACATCCCGATAAAGTTTATGTTTTAGAAAACTCTAAAATAAGCATGAGTGGAGATGCTTCCTTAGCAGAAAAAATAGAAAAATATGGTTTTAGTGGGACAAATAATATAAGTGAAGGATTAAATCATGAATAAAATAGTATTGAATGGCGGGAATGTCGATTTAGATAAATTTACTAAAGAGGCTCGATTTATAGTAGAAGAAGATACTAACTTAAATATTATCAACCTACATAATGATTGTAATTATATTTTCAAAGTAAATAAAGGTAGGTCACTAGTTATAAATATGTTCGATTATGCCAAGTGTTTAGCCCCTACCATCGAGTGTGAATTAGATGATGATACCTCACTTACAGTAAATGTATCATTCATAGTGGATATTAAGTATGATCTATCTATCGAGACTAAATTATATGGAAATAATATCGATGCAGGAGTATATATTAGGGGGATCAATTTAGAAGAAGGTACGACTAAAATAGTCATGAATGGTATAGTCGCAGGAGAGACACATAATAATAAAATAAGTGAATATGCTAAAATTATCAATAAGAGTAAATTATCTAATGTCATGATACCAGATTTGATTGTAAATACGAACGATGTCGTCGCAAACCATGGTGTTACTATATCAGGTATAGATAAAGATATGTTATTCTATTTATTATCTAAAGGAATCGACGAAGATAATGCCATTAAACTAATCGAAGAAGGTTTTATACTTTCGATCATGGATGATGAAATAAAGAAGAAGATAAAGAATATTCTCGTTGGGAGGTGATAAACGTGAATCTGAAAAAAGATTTTCCCATGTTAAATAAAGACTTAATATACTTAGATAATGGTGCTACTACATTTAAACCACAGTGTGTTATCGATAAAATAGTAGATTATTATTCGAATTATACAGCCAATGCCCATAGGGGTGACTATAAGATAAGTTTAGAAGTAGATATGGCTTATGAAGAATCACGCGATAAAGTACAAAAATTTATAAACGCCAAACATAGAGAAGAAATAATATTTACATCAGGAGCAACAGAGAGCCTAAATATGATCGTAAATGGTTTCTTTGCTAACTACCTAGAAGCTGGTGATGAAGTCATCATAAGTACTTCCGAACACGCTTCTAATGTTCTACCTTGGTTTAGACTTGCTAAAAAAATAGGAATTAAGATAAAATACGTACCATTAGATGATAATAACTATGTTACACCAAATGCCATTATGAGTATCATTACACCTAGAACAAAGGTCATATCCCTAGCAGAAATAACTAATGTCATAGGGGATGTTCGACCTATAAAAGAGATAACAAAAATAGCTCACGAACATAGTATATTCACCGTCGTCGATGGAGCTCAAAGTGTACCTCATATGAAAGTAGATGTCACAAGTAGTGATATCGACTTCTTAGTCTTCTCTGGACACAAGTGTTGTGGTCCAACAGGAGTAGGGGTACTCTATGGCAAAAAAGAGCTACTAGAAGAATTAGAACCTATTAATATGGGTGGAGGAATGAACGAATCATTCGACGATGAAAATAGTATCTTCTTAAAAGAATTGCCAGCAAGACTAGAAGCTGGTACACCTAATATTGCTGGTGTAATTGGACTAGGTGCAGCGATAGATTATCTAAATAAGATAGGAATGGATAATATCTTATATCATGAAATACTCTTAAAAAAACATTTTATCGAAAGAACTAAAAACTTAAGCTATATCGATATCATAAATACCGAGTGTGATAGTGGAATTATCTCTTTTAATATCGATGGCGTATTTCCTCAAGATGTTGCTATATACCTAGATAAATATAATGTCTGTGTCAGGGCAGGAAATCATTGTGCTAAGATATTGAAGAAGAGTATTGGCGTTAAAAATACTGTAAGAGCAAGTCTATACTTCTATAATACTATCGAAGATATCGACTATTTAGTAGAACTAATTAGCGATAAAGATAAAATATTAAAGGAAATGATCTAAATGGAAGAAGAAAATATCAAAAGAGAAATTATATTAGATAATTATCAAAATCCCGCTAATAGAGAGATTATCGAAGATGATACATACTATAAAGTAAATACTAATAATGAATCTTGTATCGATAATATCGACTTATGGGTAAAAATAGAAAATGGTATTATCGAAGATATCAAGTTTATGGGAGAAGCGTGTGCTATTTCGACTGCGTCTTCTTCTATTATGACGAAAGAACTAATAGGAATGAATATAATAGATGCTAAAAAGTATATCGAAAACTTTTATAAGATGGTAGAAGGTCTTCCCTTTAATAAAGATCTATTTCATGAAGCTATCGCTTTCGATACGATATATAAACAAGCAAATAGAAAAACTTGTGCGACACTACCTTATAAAGGAATACTAAAGATTATCGATAAATACTTGTTACTATTTCCAACTCAAGATAGATAAATTGAATATTCTATCTTTTTTAATTTTTATTTAAAAGTTCGACTAAATTCACATATGGTGCCTGTGAAGAAGACGTCGAATAACTTTT
>CAZIUY010000075.1:0-4382 GCA_964542625.1 uncultured Muribaculaceae bacterium
AAAAAGTACTAGTGAATTAAAAGAAGCTATCGTTTCAATAGTATCTATCTTAAATGAGTTTTACTTTAAATATTAAAAAAACCTAGATATTAGGCTATAATTTTAGTATAATGAATTTAGAAAGGATATCGCAAGATATATAAGTGGTATAAATGGTTATAACAAAGACACCTTTTAGAGTAAGTTTATGTGGTGGTGGTAGTGACCTACCAGCATTCTATGAAAAAAATGGTGGTTGTGTTATCAGTACGACGATTAAGAAGTATATGTATATAACATCTCATCCGACATTCGATAAACAAGAAACTACCTTGAAGTACTCTAAAACTGAAACTGTACATGATATAAATGATATAGAGCATCCGATATTTAGAGAATGCCTAAAACAAGAAGGATTAAAGGGATTAGAAATTACATCTATTGCCGATGTACCACAAGGTACTGGCTTAGGATCTTCTAGTGCCTTTACAGTTGGATTAATTAAAAATTTAAAATGTCAAAAGAGAGAATATATTTCCGATGAGGAAGTTGCCCAAGCTGCGTGCCATATGGAAATAGATATCTTAAAAAATCCAATCGGTAAACAAGATCAATATGCCGCGGCATATGGTGGTTTAAATTATTATCAATTTAATAAAGATGGATCAGTATTCGTAGAACCCATATTGATGTCCAAAGAATCATATAATCAATTAGAAAAAAATTTAATAATGTTATATGTCGGAGGAGAACATAGTGCTGCGAAGATTTTAAAAGAACAATCGGAAAATATGACGAATGCTAAAGATAAAGAAGATGGTCAAAAAAGAATAGTCGAGTTAACTAAAAAGCTAAAGTACGAGTTAGAACATGATAACATCGATATCGTGGGAGATATCTTACATGAAAATTGGCTAATTAAGAAGACTTTAGCAAATGGCATAACCAATCCTAAATTCGATGAATGGTATGATAGAGCCCTAAAGAATGGTGCTAAAGGAGGTAAAATTTTAGGAGCGGGTGGAAGTGGTTTCTTTCTCTTTTATGTTAAAGAAGAAGACCAAGATAGATTTAGAAGTGCTATGAAAGAATTAGAAGAAATGGAATTTAAGTTCGACCATCAAGGTACTACAGTAATATTTGTCAATTAAGGAGGTAAAATATGAGAGCTTTAGTAACTGGAGGAGCAGGGTTCATTGGAACCCACTTAGTAAGAAATTTATTAGAAAGGGGAATCGAAGTAGTTTGCGTCGATAACTTTACATTAGGATTAAAAGAAAATGTCGACTGCTTTAAAGATAGTGATAATTATAAATTTTATAATATAAATATCGAAGATACAGAAGTATTTTGTAATACCCTAAAAGATGAAAAGTTCGATATAGTGTATCACTTAGCCGCGAACTCTGATATCCAAAAAGGAGGGAGGATGCCAAGTGTCGACTTTAATGATACTTTCATGACGACATATAGTGTCTTAGAATTAATGAGGAGGAATAATATTAAAAACTTGTTCTTCTCATCTACTTCGGCAATATATGGAAAAAAAGAAGAGCTGCTCACTGAAACGACAGGAGATTTAAGACCGATATCTTATTATGGAGGAGCTAAATATGCTAGTGAAGGATTTATTTCTTCATATACATATATGAATGACTTTAATACAGTGATATTTAGATTCCCTAATGTCATTGGCCCAAATTTGACACATGGAGTAATATATGACTTTACTAAAAAGTTAAAGAATAATCCTAAGAGTCTAGAAATACTAGGAGATGGAACACAGACTAAACCTTATATTTATGTCTTAGATTTAGTCGATGGCATCATAAAGTTTACTCTAGATAAAGAGATGAAAAAAGGTATAGAAATATACAATGTAGGTGTAGAGAGTGCAACTAGTGTTACTACTATTGCCAATATCGTCTGTGAAGTACTCGGGTATCACGATGTCGTATATAATTATACTGGTGGTAATGTCGGTTGGAAGGGCGATGTACCAAAGTTCCAGTATGATTTAACGAAGATACATGATGCTGGATGGACTGCGTCTCATACTTCAGACGAAGCAGTAAGAGAAACAGTAAAATATATTAATGATCATATTAATTAGGAGGTTTTATGCAAGCTGTTATAATGGCTGGAGGTAAGGGCACGAGGATTTCTTCGATTACTAATGATGAAATCCCTAAACCCATGCTAAAAGTTGGAGAGAAGACAATTTTAGAACATCAAATAATTTCCTTAAAGAAGTCAGGAATCGATGAAATAATACTCGTGACAGGTCACTTAGGTAATGTCATAAAGAATTATTTTAAAGATGGTTCTGAATTTGGAGTCAAAATTAAATATTATGAAGAAGATCCAAATAAACCTTTAGGTACAGCTGGGTCTCTATATTATCTTAAAAATATGATAGATGATGACTTTATTCTCATCTTTGGTGATATTTTCTTGAGCGTCGATTTTAAGAGGATGTTAGAATATCATTTGAGTATGAATGCGGATGCTACACTTCTTACGCATCCTAATTCGCACCCCTATGATAGTGATTTAGTAATAGTCGATGAAACGAATAAAGTTAAATCTTTCGATTCAAAAGAAAACACTAGAAATTATGATTATAAAAATCTAGTTAATTCTGGTATATATTGTCTTTCTAAGAAAGTATTCGATTATGTAGTCGAACCCAAAAAAGTCGGATTAGAAACCATCATCAATAAAATGTTAGTAAATGATAATGTCTTTAGTTATCATTCTACAGAGTACGTAAAAGATATGGGAACACCAGAAAGATATATTTCTGTCAATGATGATTATGAAAATGGATTATGTGAAAAGAGAAACTTATCCCATAAACAAAGAGCTATTTTTTTAGATAGGGATGGAACTATCAACGAACATATTCCTTTCCTAGTCGATAAAGAACAATTTAGACTTATCCCAGGAGTAAGTGATGCTATAAAGCAAATTAATAATAGTGAGTATTTGTGTATAGTCATTACTAATCAACCAGTCATTGCTAGAGGGGATTGTAGTATTCAAGAATTAGATGATATACATAAGAGAATGGAAACACTACTTGGTAATGATGGAGCATATATAGATGGATTATATTATTGTCCACATCATCCTGATAAAGGATTTGCTGGTGAAGTAAAAGAACTAAAAATAGATTGTGATTGTAGAAAACCTAAGATTGGATTACTACTAAAGGCATCCAAAGACTTCAATATCGATTTAAGCGAGTCCATCGTCATTGGAGATTCGACATTGGATATTAAGATGGGTGAGAATGCTCACATGGGGAGTATCTTAGTTAAAACTGGAGTCGGTGGTTTGGATGGTAAATATGAAATAACCCCAGATGACGTCGAAGACGATTTACTTAGTGCTGTCGATGTAATATTAAAACAAAATAATAAAGTAATTGGTAGGAGGAAATAATTTGAAAGATTTTAAAAAAGCTATAAGCGAATATTATGAAAGAGAAATAGAGTGTATTAAAAGATTTAATTTAGATGAAATAAATGAAGCGATGAATGCTATCTTAGATACATATGAGCGTGGTGGAACTATTTATGTATGTGGAAATGGTGGAAGTGCTTCTACTGCTTCACATATGCAAAATGATTTTAATAAGGGTATTAGTGAATATACTGATAAAAAATTTAATTTTTATTGTCTAAATGATAATGTTTCTACTATGATGGCTGTCGCAAACGATATAGGATATGAAGAAATATTTAGATTTCCTTTAATCAATAAAATAACAGATAATGATTTACTTATCGGTATATCTGGATCAGGTAATTCTAAGAATGTCTTGAATGCCGTAGAGTATGCTCACGAGGTTGGTGCTAAAGTTATAGGTATTACAGGATATAATGGTGGAAAATTAAAAAATCTTGCCGACTATAAGATGCACGTCGATGAAATGGATATGCAAATCGCAGAAGACTTACATATGACATTCGATCATATGATGATGAAAATATTTTATAATTATTTAACTAAAAATGAAATAACAGGGAATAATATTAACGATAAACATTAGAAAGGTCATGATTTATGAAGACGATTATTTTAGGTGGTGGCTTATCAGGAATAAGTACGGCCTACTTTTTACAGGATGAAGATAAATTCGATGATATAACTATCTTAGAGATGGAAAATACCACAGGTGGATTATGTCGTAGTATTAAAAAGGATGGTTATACTTATGATATCGGTCCACATATTTTATTTAGTAAAGATAAAGAAATGCTCGAACTCATGAAGAGTGTATTAGATGAAGGTAAAAATGATTTAGTTAGAAGTAATCAAATACTTTATAAGGGTAATAGAGTTCAATATCCATTTGAAAATGACTTATCGAAACTACCTAAAGAAGATTTAGCATA